>JAOUGY010000117.1 GCA_029865445.1 Acidimicrobiia bacterium
CCAAACCCTCCGATCACGCCCCGTTGATCGTCGAGTTCTGAGCCTCTACTCAGCGCCTTCGAACCCGTTTTGACGCCAGGCCTCGAACACGACGATCGCCGCCGAGTTGGACAGGTTGAGGCTCCGCACGCCGGGTCGCATCGGGATCGACACGACATCGGTCACAAACGGTGCGGAGAGCACCTCGTCGGGCAACCCGACCGACTCGGGACCGAACAACAGCGAGTCGCCCGGCCGATACCTCACATCGGTGAACCGTGTTTGGCCTCGTTTGGCGAACGCGAACACCCGACGCGGCTGCACGGCATCGATCCATGCCTCGATCCCGGCGTGGGTGCGGACGGTGGCTTTGTCTCGATAGTCCATTCCGGCGCGTCGGAGCTTGGCGTCTGACAGGTCGAACCCGAGCGGTTCGATGAGATGGAGCCGGCACCCCGTGTTGGCCGACAATCGCATCGCGTTGCCCGTATTGGGTGGGATCTCGGGTCGATAGAACACGATGTCGAACATGGGGCCTCGTCTCGCTCGCCGGTATTGTCGTCCATCCCAGCTCGCCGAGCGCCGCACCGCCGCGACTCCGCGTTCAGACGACGGGTCCGGGTACCAACGAGGGGCTCCTAGGCTCGGTTCCCGTATGCCGGACATCGCCGCCTCCACCGAACGCGCAACCAAGATCTACATGTCTGGACCCGCCGAGGTTCGGGCACTCGACGACGTGACGGTCGCATTCCACAAGGGCCGGTTCAGCGCCATCATGGGCCCGTCGGGTTCCGGGAAGTCAACTCTCCTCCACTGCCTCGCCGGCCTCGACTCGGTGACGGGCGGGAAGGTCTACCTTGGAGAGCAGGATCTCGGCACCCTGTCGGATCGCGAGTTGACGTTGCTGCGACGGAGCCGCGTCGGATTCATCTTCCAGGCGTTCAACCTGATCCCCACTCTCAATGCGACAGAGAACATCACGCTGCCGACAGACATCGCAGGGCGGCGACCCGATCGGACCTGGTTCAACCGGGTGATCGACGTGCTCGGTCTCGGTGATCGCCTGACTCACCGACCGTCTGAGCTCTCCGGCGGCCAGCAGCAGCGGGTGGCGGTAGCCCGGGCTCTCGTCGCCCGACCCGACATCATCTTCGCCGACGAACCCTCCGGGAACCTGGATTCGAAGTCCGGGGCTCAGCTGCTCGGGTTTCTGCGCCGCGCCGTGGACGATCTGGGGCAAACGATCGTGATGGTGACCCACGATCCGGTCGCCGCCGCCTATGCCGACCGCGTGGTGTTCCTGGCCGATGGTCGGGTCGTCGACGAACTCGAGTCTCCAACGTCTGACGCGATCCTCGACCGGATCAAGTCGTTGGAGACGTGACGTGTGGCGGGCAACATGGAAAGGGCTCTTGGGCCACAAGCTCCGTCTCGCCCTCACGGCGCTTGCGATCTTCCTCGGCACCAGCTTCGTCGCCGGCTCCTATGTCTTCACCGACACGCTCGGGGGCCTCTTCGACAATCTCTTCTCCAGCGCCTTCGCCGGAACGGACGTCCTGGTTCAGGCCACCGTCGATGAAGACCTGTCCTTCGTCCAGAGGGCACGGTTCGACCCGGAAGTGGTGGATGCCATCCAGGCGGTGGAAGGAGTCGAGGCGGCGGAGGGGACCGTTGGAGGGTTCGCAAACCTCGCCACTCCCGACGGTGAAGTTCTGGGAGGTCAAGGACCGCCCACGATCGGCTCGGCGTGGATCGAGGTCGGCAATCCGTTCGAGCTGAGGGATGGCCGCCCACCCGCCGCCGACGGAGAGATGGTCCTCGACAAGGCATCGGCCGATCGCTTCGGTCTGACCGTAGGACAGGAGATCCTCGTGATCACGCTGGGCCGCCCGGAGCGTTTTGAGATCGTCGGGCTCATCGGGCTGGGCTCGAGTGACGGATTTGGCGGAGCGACCGCGATCGGCGTCGATCCGGTGGCCGCCGACCGCATCTTCGGGGCAGACGGGCAGATCGACGCCGTGAACGTGGTGGCCCGGGACGGTGTCGACCCCGCGCTCCTGGCCGAGCAAATTCAGACAGTCCTCCCGGACGGCGTTCGCGCGCTCGATGCCCGGCTCGCCGCCGAAGAGCAACTCGCCGGTTTCAAACAGGCGCTCGGCTTCATCAACACGTTCCTCTTGGTGTTCGGACTCGTGGCGCTCTTCGCCTCCACGTTCCTCATCCAAAACACCTTCCAGATCATCGTGACCCAACGCACCCGGGAACTCGCCATGTTCCGGGCAATCGGCGCCACCCGCCGCCAGATCATGGCGATGGTGCTGGGAGAGGCGACGATCGTGGCCATCCTCGCTTCGGCGGCCGGGGTGGGTGGCGGCATCGGCCTGGCGGAGGCCATCAGGTGGGCATTCGAACGCTTCGGCGGGGACATCCCGTCCGGCGACCTGGTGGTGGCACGGCGCACCGTGGGGGCGGCGCTGTTGACCGGACTGGTCGTGACCCTGGTCTCCGCCCTGATCCCGGCTCTCAATGCATCACGGATCCTGCCGGTGGCGGCGATGCGTGAAGCAGTGTCACCTCCGCGGCGTCGCAGCCTCCGCAGACGTGGCTTCACCGGGGCAATCCTGGCAGGAATCGGAGTGGCACTGTTGTTCGCCGGGCTGCGCGGATTCCGTACCGCCGGATTGTCGCCGGTGGCGTTCGTGGGCGCAGGCGCCGGTTCGCTGTTCGTGGGGATCGCGGTCCTCACGCCCCTGTTCACACGCCCGCTGGGCCGAACCCTGGGAGCCCCGGTGGCCGCCATGGGCACAATCGGCCGGTTGGCCCGCGAAAACGCCGTGCGAAGCCCGCGGCGAACGGCTGCAACCTCCTCGTCCATCATGATCGGCACGGCGCTGGCGGCGCTCGCTCTCATCCTCGGCTCCAGTCTCGACACGACCACCGATGCCTTGATCCGGGACCGATTCCGATCGGACTTGATCGTCCAGCCGGGAGGTTTCGGAGGCGCCGAGCTGAGCCCGCGGGTGGCGGTCGAACTCGCCGAGCTACCGGAGGTGTCGGCGCTGGTGGCCATCCGCCGCAACGCCGCCGAAATAGACGGCGACACCGAGTTCGTGGCCTCGGCCGACATGGCTCGCCTCGTCGAACTGGTGCGGTTCGAGAATCGACAGGGACGGATGGACCAGATCACCGACTCTCAGGTCGCGATCTCCACCGACCTCGCCGGCGACGCCGACGTCGGGCTGGGAGATCCCATTGTCATCACCTTCGGGAGCAGCGGGGACCAGTCGTTCACCGTTGGCGCCGTGTTCGAGGCCGACGGCCCCGGCTCCGATCTCTACATGACACCCGCGGCCTGGGAGGCGAACTTCGTCGAGCGATTCGACTCTTCGATCTTCGTGAACCTCGCCGAAGGTGTTGGCCTCGAGGCCGGTCGGGAGGCCTTGACCGCCGTGACGGCCAAGTACCCGGGGACAAACGTCCTCGATCAGAACCAGTTCGCAGAGGAGGCGAAATCACAGATCCGTCAGTTCATCGGACTCGTGTTCGCCTTGCTGGCACTGACGTTGCTGATCGGGTTCGTGGGGATCCTCAACACGCTCCTGCTGTCGATAATCGAACGAACGCGTGAGATCGGCTTGCTCCGGGCCGTCGGGACGACGCGCCGCCAGCTCTCCCGGATGGTCACATGGGAGGCTGTGATCGTGGCTGTGTTCGGTGCGGTCCTCGGCCTCACACTGGGCGTGTTCTTCGGTTGGGCGGTCATCACGTCACTTCAGGCCGACGACGTCGAAATACTCCTGTCGATCCCGGGAACGTGGCTGGCGGCGGCGGTGGCCGTGGCAGCCGTCTCCGGTGTCGTGGCAGCGGTCTACCCGGCCCGAAGAGCTTCACGACTCAACGTGCTCGCTGCGATCGCCTATGAGTGACCGACGCCGAACCACGGCCCCCTAGCCAGTTCGCCCTCTACGATCGCTCGATCTTCTGGATCGGCCACCTCCGCGCACAGGCGGCGCGCCCGATCGAGATCGGCAGACGCCTCGTCGACGCGGCCCAAGGCGGCAAGCGCCCGCGCCCGCGCTTCATAGGCAAAGGCGATGTCCCAGTCCTCGGCCAGGTCGGGATGGCCGGCGATGATCTCCAGGTACCGATCGGCGTGGGTCAGCGCCGACTCGGCCCGGCCGAAGAGAACGAGGGTCCGCGAAATGAGATGCTCGCCGCGGCCTTGGTGGATGGGGGTCCCGGCCTTCATCCAGTGGTATGTGCTCGCATAGACCCGGTATACGGCTTCGTCGCGGACGTGCGGGGGGAGCGAGTCGGTGTCGGCATGTTCGTCGATCACGGCCCAGGCCGCATTGTTGAGGCTGACGGCAAACCAGCGGTGGAGGTCACGTTCGTCCACCAAGCGCTCGCCCGCTTCCTCGATGAGATCGTGCCACCCCTCGAAACCGAGTTCGCGGGCGAGCACCAGTTGGGCGGATCGGAGGGCGAGCGGCTCGGCGAAGGGAACTCCGGCCGCGGTGAGTCTGGCCAGAGCCTCGGGGTTTCGCTCGTCAACGAGTCGCTTCAGCTCCTTGGCTCGCTTCTTGAGCCCGGTGATGTTGGGCGAGAACGTGGGCGGCTGCGTCATGGGAAGAACCTCCTGGTCGGGCCCGTGTCCGCAGTAGACGAGCTCAGGATGGCTCTCGATTGTGGTGGTCGACTGCCGATTGAGCCGGGGGCTCTTGCCGCGGACGGGGGGCGCATCGGCGCGCTCTACCGGCGAGGATAGCGGAGTGTCAGGCGGGCGTTCGGAGCCGGTCCATGACCGTCACCAGTGTTTCGAGTTCTTCAGGACTGACGCGGCCGATGAACTCCCGCTCGAGTTCAACGAGGTGAACGCTCATCGCTTCCGCGAGTTTGGCGCGACCGGCATCGGTGATGGCCACGTACTGGACCCGCCGGTCAGATTCACAGTCGCGCCGTCCGGCAAGGCCTTCTTCGTTGAGGCGGTCTACAAGTCGAGTAACACCACCGGAGGTCAGTGCCACCTGACCGGCCAGCTCTCCCATAGTCATATACCCACCGGATCGTTCTATCCGGAGCAGCGCCTCGAACCAGCCCTGCCCGAGTCCTGCCTGATCTCGGAGCGATTTGTCGAACATCCGGTTGAGGCGGCTCAGAGCCTCGAGCATCACGCCGTAGGCGTGGATCCGGGGGTCGTCGAATTCGGGCATCACCGGAATCTTAGAGCGCAATATTTGATCTCTCAAGCATCGTCCGGTAGATTATCTGCACAGTCAGACAATGACCGCTCAGAAAGGATCCAAACAGATGCCCGCCAATCCAGAACCCGGCAAATGGGAACTCGACCCGACGCACACCGTCGTGGGATTCGTGGCCCGACACCTGATGGTCACGAAAGTCAGGGGTTCGTTCAAGGCCTTCTCGGGGACCATCGACATGGGCGAGAACGCGGAGACGAGCTCGGTCGAAGTGTCCATCGACGCCGCTTCCATCGATACCGCCACCAGCGACCGCGACGATCACATCCGGTCGGCCGATTTTCTCGATGTGGAGAACCATCCGAGCATCACGTTCAAGTCCACCGGGGTCCGTGCCTCGGGATCTGGCTACGAGGTCGACGGCGATCTCACCATCAGAGAAGTGACACGCCCCGTAACGCTCTCGCTTGGATACGACGGAACCGTGGTCGACCCGTGGGGAAACACGCGGGCCGGATTCACGGCGTCCACCACGATCGACCGAGAGGACTGGGGACTCACTTGGAATGTGCCCCTCGACGCGGGCGGCGTGCTCGTGAGCAAGGACATCAAGATCGAGATCGAGGTCGAGGCCGTTAGAGCCGCCTGACCCCCCACCTCACCCCGGGAGCCCTCCCACACCGCCCTCCCGGGGTGAGGTGAAAACCCTGGGTTCGAGACGTCGCTCAGCGAAGTCGTGAGCCCGCGGATTCGGGCTCTTGCCTTCGCAAGGTCGGCACCATGACGGCGAGCGCGCCCAGGAACACCAGGGTCGTGACCCCCCAGCCGAGCACGTAATCGCCGGTCGCGTCCACCGACCGACCCAGCAGCGGGGCCCCGATGCCCAACCCGGCGAGAAACCCGAACATCACTCGCCCTGACGCCCGCCCCGCAAGCTCCACCGGCACCCTGTCGATCACCGCCAGCATTCCCACGGTGTTCCAGGCGGACGCACTCAAACCGGTGAGAATCGCAGCCGGCCAGATGGACCAAGAACCGATACCTGGACCTGCGACGAGCAACATCCCGCCCGCCGCGGCGAGTACGGCGATGACAGCCAGCGAGAGGTCGGCCCCCAGCCACACCTCGGTGACTCGCCCCCAAATGATCCGAGCGATCACGCCCACGACGCCCATCACGGTGACAGCGCTACCGGCGACCAGCGGAGACAACCCCAGGGCCTCCTGGGCGAACAGCGGTACGTACGTGAAGATCGCAGTACCACCTGCACCGAGCAGGAATCCATAGGCGGTCAAGCGCCCGATGTCACCTCCCTCGAATCCCGGCCCCCCTTGAACGGCCTGAGCCGCGCCGACATCGGGGGGAACGACGCTCATCGCGAGGATCAATCCGAGAGCGGCAAGGGCGGCCATGGCCGCCACGCCTGACCGCCAGCCGAACCATGCGGCCATCGCCGGAAGGAGAATGCCACCGAAGGCGGTGCCTGCCTGCACTCCAGACTGCTTGATCCCGGTGATGATTCCACGTCTGCCTGGAGGCACGTGGAGCGAGATCAGCTTGTTGGTGGCGGGGTTGGCGATTCCCTGCGTGACACCCGTCCCCAGCGCGGCGATCACCAACAATCCGAAAGTGGGGGCCAGGGTGAGCGCCGCCAGGCCGACGAAACTCACGAATAGGGAGAAGATCGTCCCTCTGCGCGCTCCGATCCGGTCGGACCAAGGCCCCAGGATCGGCGCCGACGCGGCGCCGACCAACGCCGACGCAGTCACGAGATATCCGATCTGCTCACGGGAGACGGCGAACTCGCTGATCAGATCGGCGGCGAGCACCGCAAAGGCGGCGAGCGAAAAGGTCGATGCCGCCATCGTCACGACGAGAACGGCCCCGAACGGAAGGGATTTCATCGACACCGGCGCACAGTACCGGTGCAGATCGGCTTCACCTTGCGACGCGAGAGGACGAAGATCGGTACGAGGTGTTCGACGGATTCTTTCTCTTCTACGCGCTGCTCGCGCTGTTCAACAGCGTAAACGCCCTGCGAAAACCGGTGACACCTGGGGCGGGCCTCCCGCCCCTGTGGTTGCCCGCACTCATCGTGTCCGAACTCACGACGCCGGTACTGGTCTCGCGGCTCGCAATAGGAGGTTTGTTCGTCGGGTTCGGCGCACACGAGAGCGGTCCGGGCCGGACGGCCCTCACCATCCTGATCCTCTCGATCCTCGGCTTGGCGCCTCAATACGGGAGGACCGCCCGTGCCATAGGACACAGCACCGTGGGCGATGGGGCCAAACGTCAAGTCGATGTCGAGGTGACGACGGACATCCCGTATGACGGAGGCCTGACGCTCGACATGTATTCCCTACCGAGCATCGGGGATCCCGCTCCCACGATGTTGTACTTCCACGGAGGGAGTTGGACCGGCGGCGACCCGCACCGGGCCGGCAAGGTGATGTTTCGAACGCTGGCAAACGCTGGTTGGAAAGTGGCAACGGTTCGATACCCGTTGTCGCCTGCGGCCACGTTCCCCGATCACGTGATCGCCGTCAAGCGGGCGATCACGTGGGCGAAGCGGGCCGGAGCCGAATACGGAATCGACCCGGATCGCATCGTGGTCGCCGGCGGCTCGGCCGGCGCGCATCTGGCGACGCTGGCCGGGCTCACCGCGGGCGTGCCCGAGCTGCAACCCGGGTTCGAAGCCGAAGACACCTCTGTGGCGGCGGTGGTCGCGCTCTACGGCGTGTTCGACTTCCTCAACCGCAACAAGACACGTTGGGACTGGCCCGTGATCCCCCGGGATGTCATGAAGGCCTTGCCTTCCGACGCTCCCGACCTCTACCGCCTGGCCTCGCCGCTCGACCATGCGCACGAGGCGGCGCCACCGGTCCTGGTGATCCACGGGTCGCACGACTCGCTCGTGCCTCCGGCCGAAGCGCGCCATTTCGTCGAAGCGCTCAGTCGGGAGTCTCGCAGCCACGTGGAGTACCTCGAGGTCCACGGTGCTCAACATGGCTTCGATGCCTTCGACACACCACGGTCCAGGATGGTGGCCGCACGGGTTTCGACGTTCCTCGAGTCGGCGCTGGCGACCACCTGACAGCCACCGGCGGTTTTCCGACTCGCTGTCCCGACAAGACGCGATAGGTTCGACCGACCATGGCCGCATCAGCAGACGTCGTGGCACCGCCAAGGAGCCGAGTCGCCCGCAGCGCGTTCTTCGTGCTCGGAGCGATATGCCTCGTCGGTGTGGCGTTCTCGTTCCTGCCCGGCATCCCCACGGCGGACCTCGTGATCCTGTCGTTGTTCTTCTTCGCTCGATCATCACCTCGTTTCGAGGCGTGGCTCAGGAGCAGGCCATTCGTCCAACGCGCCGTGCATCGGTACGAAGGCGGCCTCACCCTGGGCACGAAGATCCAGGCGACCGTCGGGATCGTTGCCTCTCTCAGCGTGTCGGCGGGACTTCTCACCGACGATCGCACCATCCGGACGATTCTCAGTTTCGTAGGCGTGTATGCCTTGTGGTTCGTGTGGTCCCGGCCCCGGAAAGAGGCCGGCTGAGAGCCTTCCGGCTCGAAGGCGACTACCTTCATCCTGGACGAGACCAGGAGCGCGAATGCCGATTGCCACCCCGGAGACGTACCGGGCCATGTTTGCCGCCGCCCGTGACGGCGGATACGCCTTTCCCGCGATCAACGTCACTTCGAGCGAGACACTCCACGCGGCCCTCAACGGGTTTGCGGAGGCCGAATCCGACGGAATCGTCCAGATCTCGACCGGCGGGGCAGAGTTCCTCTCCGGGCTGAGGAACAAGAACATGCCGCTCGGCGCCGAAGCTCTCGCCGAGTTCGCCCACGTCGTGGCCGACCGCTATCCGGTCAATGTGGCCCTCCATACCGACCATTGCCAGCCTGACAAGGTCGACTCATACATTCGCCCGCTCCTCGCGGTCTCTCGCCAGCGCAAAGCCGCCGGGCTGGGGCCGCTCTTCCAGAGCCACATGCTGGATGCCTCGGAGCTTCCTCTCGAGGAGAATCTGGGTCTCGCCTCGGAGTTGCTCGACGAATGCGCAGAGGTCGACATCGTGCTCGAACTCGAGATCGGCATCGTCGGCGGAGTCGAAGACACCATGGATCACACCGACGTCGACCGATCCAAGCTCTACACGAGCCCGGACGACATGCTGAAGACCGCCGAGGTCCTCGGCACGGGAGAGCGGGGCACGTACCTCCTGGCCGCAGTGTTCGGGAATGTGCATGGTGTCTACAAACCGGGAGCGGTGGAGCTCCGACCCACGATTCTGCGTGACGGCCAGGAGGCGATGGAGGCGAAGTACGGCGCCGCAGGGCGGCATCTGCTGGTCTTCCACGGTGGGAGCGGATCGTCGCTCGCCGAGATCCACGAAACCCTCGGATACGGGGTCGTGAAGATGAACATCGACACCGACACCCAGTACGCATTCACTCGGCCGATCGCGGACCACATGCTCGCGAATTACTCGGGAGTCCTGAAAGTGGACGGTGAAGTGGGCGACAAGAAGGTATACGACCCGCGCTCGTACATGAAGAAGGCGGAAGCTGCGATGACCGAGCGAGTGATCGGTGCCTGTTCCGACCTCAAGTCGGCGGGCAGGACATTGCACACCTCTTGAATCAGAAAAGGCCCAAGATGTCAGAATCCAAAGAGCGGCTCCACGCCACGTGGATCCACTCAGATCAGTTCATCCCGCGCAGGTTCGCCCGCCCGATCCAGAGCTTCATGCGGATCGAGGCCGCATCCGGCATCGTGATGCTGGTGGCGGCCGTCATCGCCGTCCTCTGGGCAAACGCCTCATTCGGCGAGTCGTACTTCCACTTCCTCGAGACCGAGTTCAAGCTCGAGTTCGGGCCCTTCCACCTCGAGGAGCACCTAGGGCACCTGGTGAACGACGGTCTCATGGCCATCTTCTTCTTCGTGGTGGGCCTCGAGATCAAGCGAGAGCTGGTGCTGGGTGAACTACGCGACCGCAAGGCAGCGATGATGCCGGTGATGGCCGCCCTCGGTGGCATGGTGTTCCCTGCGGCCATCTACGCCGCCCTCAACTTCGGCGACCCGGCCGCCTTGCGAGGCTGGGGCGTGCCGATGGCGACCGACATCGCGTTCTCGCTCGGAGTGTTGTCGTTGCTCGGCAAGCGCGTGCCATCGGCTGCCAAGATCTTCTTGCTGGCCCTGGCGATTGTGGACGACCTGGGCGGCATCCTCGTCATCGCGGTCTT
>JAOUGY010000441.1 GCA_029865445.1 Acidimicrobiia bacterium
CCAATACGTCACTTTCAAGGGTGACAAGGCGTCGGCCAGCCGGGGCATCGGCAGGTCGATCGGCTGGTACGCCGACCGACTCGAGCCGGATGCGCTGCGGTACGCGTTGACCTCGGTGCTCCCCGAGCAGAACGACACCGATCTCACCGACGCCCTCATCATCGAGCGCGTCAACACCGAACTCGTGGCGACATGGGGCAACCTCGTCAATCGGGTGCTCTCGATGACCTCCAAGAACTTCGACGGAGCTGTGCCGGAACCCGAGGCGCTCACCCCGGCCGACTCGGCTCTGCTCGCCGAGGTCGATCGAACTCTCTCCGACGTCGCAGGACTCATCGAACGGGTCGAACTGCGAGGAGGTCTTCGGCGGGCGATGGACGGCGCCCAGATGGTGAACGCCTACCTCAACTCGGAGGAACCCTGGAAGGTGGTCAAGTCCGATCACGGGCGCGCCGGAACCATCTTGTGGACGGCGGTGCAGGCCATCGCAGGGTTGCGGACGGCGTTCGGTCCGTACCTGCCGTTCTCCGCCGGCACGCTCGCTCAGATGCTGGGCGGGGTGGAGTCCGATGGGTGGACACGACCGGATGTCCCGGCCCGCACACCGTTCGGACCGATCGCCCCGCTGTTCACAAAGCTGGAATCCGACGCTCTGGACGACTGATGAGGAGTCGTCAGGGCCCGACGGGGGGTCATCCCCATTCCAGTAGCCCGCCGGGTGTGGCATTGTGAGCGACGATGGCACGTGATCCGCTCGTCTCAAAGGTCGCCAGGATCGTCCTGGGCGCGGTCCTGTGCCTGATCGGGCTGGTCGGGCTGTTCGTGCCGGTGATGCCCGGGTGGCTTTTCATACTCCCCGGACTTGCACTGTTGAGCCGGGATTTCACGTGGGCCGAACGGCTCGATTCTGCCCTCAGAGACCGAGTTCGTCGCGCACGGCGGATGGCCGATCCGCCGCCGGACCCGGTGGCGGAGGCGGATGCGGCGTGAGCGACCGGGCCCGGCGAACCGGGCCCGGTGCGAGTGTCAGGAGGCGGGCCGGTAGACGCCCATCCCCTGAGCCTTCTCGGTCTGCCAGAAGATGCCGGCGATCTCGTCGATGAGCGCAAGCAGGTTCTGGGCGACACCGGCGTCGAGGCTCTTCTTGGCGTCGCCGGCGCCCTTGATCGCACGCCAGAACAGATCGTCGAGCTGGGGGAACTGCTGGCGATGATCGGCGGTGAAGAAGTCGGCCCACAGCACCATCAGGTGGTGTTTGACGTCTTCGGCCCTGGCTTCCTTGACGGCAATCGCCCTGGCTCGGAAATGATCGTCGTCACTGGCGTGGTACTTCTCGATGGTCTTGAGGACCGAGAGTGCCTCGATCTTGGCTTGGGCGGGGTCGTAGACACCGCAGAACAAGTCACAGTGGGCATAGGCGGGAGTCGCTGTGAACAGACCCATCTCTTTGGAACCTCCGTCTCGTCTGGTCGTCTCGACCATACTCCACTCACGCTCCCACCAGACACGCGCCAATGAAGCTGTTCGCGGTTCACGAAGACTCGATGCGTCCCGCCCTCCTTCCGGGCGACCGCTTGCTGGCGCGTCGCGCTCTCCTCCGGCGAGGCGACGTCGCCGTGTTCGCCCACCCATTCCATCCCGAGGTCCACCTGGTCAAGCGCATCGTGGCGGTGGTCGGCGACGACGTGGAGTGCCAGGGTGACCGCCTCGAGATACACCGCGAGGACGGCAGCGCCGAGTCGATGTCGCTGGGGATCACCGAACCGCGCCCCCGACGCTGGTCCGTGCTCGAGGGTGAGGCGTTCGTGCTCTCGGACAACACCTCGGAGACCCGAGCCGACTCCCGAGTTTTCGGGCCGATCCCACTTGCCGGGGCACGGCGTGTCGTGCTGCGGTACGGTCGGCGCCGGTGGTCATTCCACCCGTGAAATCGGCGTTCCGCATCGTGACTTTGTTCCGCATGATGGGAACCCGTCAGCTAGGCTCGGTCAACCGAACAACCACTTGGTGAGGAGGCACTTCGCCCATGTCCGCTTCCGTACCGAGCGATATCGAAATCGCTCGTGCCGCCGCCCTCAAACCCATCACCGAGATCGCTTCCCAGATCGGGCTGGAACCCGATGAGCTCATCCCTTACGGGCACACCAAATCGAAGATCAATCTCGATGCCCTGAAGCGAATCGGTGCCCAGCCCAAGGGCAAGTACATCGACGTCACCGCCATAACGCCAACCCCCCTCGGTGAGGGCAAGACCACGACCACCATCGGGCTCACCCAGGGTCTCGGCGCCATCGGCAAGGAGGCCATCGCCTGCATCCGGCAGCCGTCGATGGGTCCGACCTTCGGGATCAAAGGCGGTGCCGCCGGAGGCGGATACAGCCAGGTGGTGCCGATGGACGAGTTCAACCTCCACCTCACCGGCGACATCCATGCCATCTCCGCGGCTCACAACCTGGTGGCGGCTGCAATCGACGCCCGCTGGTACCACGAGAGCCGGATGTCCGACGAAACGCTCGAGAAGCTCGGGTTGAAACGACTCGGCATCGACGTGTTCAACCTCCAGTGGAATCGGGTCCTCGACATCAACGATCGAGCCCTCCGCAACGTGATCGTCGGCCTCGGTGGAACCGCCGAAGGACGGCCACGGGAAACCGGGTTCGACATCACCGTTGCGTCGGAGTTGATGGCAATCCTCGCCCTCGTCGACGGCGACAGCTACTCGTCGGCACTGCGCAATCTCCGCGAACGGGTCTCCCGAGTGGTGGTGGGCAACTCCAAGGCGGGCACACCGATCACCCTCGAAGACCTCGGGGTGGCGGGTGCGGTGACCGTCCTCATGAAAGACACGCTGCATCCGACGCTCATGCAGACGATCGAGGGGCAAGCAGCCTTTGTGCACGCCGGTCCTTTCGCCAACATCGCCCACGGCAACTC
>JAOUGY010000118.1 GCA_029865445.1 Acidimicrobiia bacterium
GCCGGCGTCGCTCGATCGCCCTGGCCAGCGCCCGATGTCGGTCGCGGATCCAGCTCGCCTCTTCGAAACGCTCGGCCCGGGCGTGGTCGATCATGCGGTCCTCGAGGGCGGACAGCACCGGGTCCGAGTCGTGGTCGATGGCGACGACGAGGCGCTCGATCAGACCGGCGTAGACGTCGTGGTCGAGCGTGCCGTCGCACGGACACAGAGCCACTCCGAGTTGGGCGGGTGCGCACCGGCTCTGGCGGGCACCCGCCCTTCCCGCGCATCGGCGGATGGGGACGGCATCCCACAGAGCCACCATCACCGACTCCGCCGCCTTGCGAGATCGAAAGGGCCCAAGGACGAGGGGTGAGTCTGCATGGAGTGTCCTGGTGAGCGACAACCGGGGGAACGGGCCGGTGGTCAACGTGACCCAGTGGCTCGCCTTCGGTGGCCGCGACGCTCGGTTGTGGCGCGGCCGATGGGCATGTATCAGCCGGAGCTCGGTGATCGACGCCTCGAGCTCGGTTGGGCACACCTCATAGTCGATCGCGTCGAGCTCT
This sequence comes from Acidimicrobiia bacterium, assembly GCA_029865445.1. Classification (GTDB taxonomy): domain Bacteria; phylum Actinomycetota; class Acidimicrobiia; order Spongiisociales; family ZC4RG35; genus JAOUGY01. The sequence continues at coordinate 546 of JAOUGY010000118.1, forward strand.
CTCAACATGGTGGTGACGGAACGGCGGTCGTCACCGTGGAAGTACGACATGACCCGGGTGCGCAGGTTCTTCGCCTTGCCAACGTAGAACACCACGCCGTCTCTGTCTTTGAACAGGTAGACGCCGGGGCGGCGGGGGAGTCCTTTGGCGAGATCGATCTTGCGATAGTCGGCCGATCCCTTGGCGGTGGGGAGGATCACGAGGTCTTCGAGCGCGGTGATGCCCAGGGAACCCACTCGCTCCAGTAGTCCGTGGAACACGTGCATCGTGGCCATCGCATCCTCGAACGCTCGGTGGTTGGGGGTCACCGGCGATCGAAAGTGGGCGGCGAGGGAGGAGAGTCTGAGGTTCCTCACCTCGGAACGCACCAATCTGCGGGCGAGGGCCGCCGTATCCAGCGTCCGGTTCTCGAGTGGCGGATATCCGCACTGATCGGCGGCGCTCCGAAGAAACGACATGTCGAATCTCACGTTGTGCCCCACCACCACGGTTCCCCGGCAGAACTCGAGGAAGGCTCCCAAGGCCTCCTCGATCGGCGGGGCCTCGATCACCATCGCCTGGGTGATGCCGGTGAGGACGGTGATGAATGGAGGGATGGCAACGCCGGGGTTCACGAGCGTCTGAAACGTGCCATCGATCTCTCCGCCCCGCACCTTCACGGCCCCGATCTCCGTGATCGAGCAGTCTCTTGGCGATGCACCGGTGGTCTCGAGATCGAGCACGCAGAACGTCACATCGAAGAGCGGCGCCCCCAGGTCGTCGAAGCTCGTCTGAAGTGCGGTCACCATCGGGCCACACTAGATCGAACATATGTTCGATTGCAACGATTCCTGTCAAGTGGTCGGGGACCGACGCCGGCGGACGGCCTCAAACAACGTGATCCCGGCCGCCATGGCCGCGTTGAGTGAGTCGGCCTCGCCCGCCATCGGGATGCGGGCTCGGACGGTAGCCCCCTCGATCCACGTCGAGGTGAGACCGTATTGCTCGGAACCGACCACGACGGCCACAGCCCCCGAGAGCTCCACGTCGTAGATGGTGGCATCTTCGTCCGGTGTCGTCGCTACCGTCGACACCCCGGCCGCCGCCAACACGTCCAGGGCTCGAGCGGTTGTCGTCACCGCCAGGGGTACTGTGAAGAGCGTCCCCAGCGACGCCCGGACGACGTTCGGATTGAAGGGGTCGGTGGTCGGATCACACACGATGACGCACCGGCACCCGGCGGCGTCGGCCGTTCGAAGCATGGTCCCCAAGTTGCCCGGTTTTTCGATGCCTTCGACCACCAGTACCAACGGTTCGCCCGACAGGTCGATGTCTTCGACTCGGTTGCCGAACTGGCGAGCCACGGCGAGCAGCCCTTCCGGACGGTCCCGATAGGAGGCCTTGCGAAACGGGGCCTCAGCCACTTCGACGATCCGGGCACCGGCTTCAATGCACCGTTGTATCAGCGCCGGCTCGTTGGACCCGAGGAACAACTCGGGACACACGTACAGCGCCTCGATCACCACTCCCGCTTCCACCGCCCGGGACAGCTCCCGGAATCCTTCGATGAGGAATGTGCCCTGGTCGTCGCGCGTCCGGCGATCTCGGAGTCGGACCAGTCGCTTGATCGCGTCGTTGGAGGTGGAGGTGATCATTCGGGATGTAGTTTGGCGTAGATCTCCTCGAGCCTCCTCCTGGCTCTCAGGGCCGCCACGCGGGTGGCGCCGGTGGCCATCGCCAGCCGGGACGCGATTTCCTCGTGGGTCAACCCCTCGACCTCGCGCAACCACAAGATCTGACGGTCGCGTTCGGGAAGCTGATCGAGGGCCGCCCGGATCGCAGCATGCTCGTCGGTGGCCGCGGCCAGGTCCGCCGGATCGTCGACGAGCCCGTACTCGAGTTCACGCTCGACCCGTGAGGACTTCCGGAATCGAGATCGCATCCGGTTCCGGGCCACGGTCCAGAACCAGCCTTCGAACGCCGCCGCCTCCCGAAGTTTCGGTAGGTTCCGCACCATGCCCTCGAGTGCCTCCGACGCCACCTCTTCGGCATCCGCCCAGCGCAGTCCCATGCCGCGATAGAACGAGACGATCTTCGGGTAGCCGAGGGACAGGATCGTTCCGAGGGCGTCGTCGTCGCCACTGCGGGCGGCTTCGATCTGGGCGTGCGAGGGCGGCCAGCCGCCGTGCTCCGATCCCCCCTCCGTCCGATCGAGTTGGCCCATCCCGCCGGAGCTTACGGCTTACCGGTCGTGGGGCTCGTCTTCTCGGTGTTCTTCGACGGGCGGCTGTCGGACGGCGATGCGTCGTCCCCGGTCGACGGCGGACCACCCGGGGCGGTTGCTCCGGGTGTCGTGATGGGCGGCGGCCCACCGGGTGGTGTCACATTCGGTGTCGTGGACGGGGGTCCGCCGGGCGCCGATCCGGCTGGTGTCGTGGACGGGGGTCCGCCGGGCGCCGATCCGGCTGGTGTCGTGGACGGGGGTCCGCCGTTCTCGCCCGGATAGTCCTGACCGGCCTGCCCGGGGAGGTCCACCGATTCGCGGATCTTGCGTGCGATCTCGGCAATGTCTTGTCCGGGTGCGCCGTTGGCGGCGCCGACGAGAGCGTCGTCACCCGCCGTCTCCGCAGAATTCCTGGCGATCTCCACCATGAGCCTCACCTGGCTCTGGAGGAGGGAGACGTCGGCCCCGTTCTCGAGCTGCGCGAGCATGGCACGGGCGGTCTCCGGATCGTCGAGCAGACCTGACAGCGATTCTTGCACCAGGCTCAGGGCGGTGGCGGCATCACCGGCGGCGAGCACGACTGCAGCTTCGGTGAGGCGCTCGAAACGATGATCACCACCGATGCCGAGGGACGCGCCGATCCGTTCGTAGGCGCGATCCACGCCGTACAGGGCGTCTCCGGGCGCCGCCGGGTCGGCGGCGGTGGCCAGCGCCACGTTGGAGATGCTCATGAACCCGACCGTCGCCAGGGCCACGACTGCGCGGCGGGGAGACTTGGATGGTGCTCGCATCGCCGCCATTGCCCGGGCGCGCGCACGCTCGGCCGGCACCTCGGACTCGAGGTGAGCCGCATACGCACGAAGGTCATGAATCGGATCTCGCATGGTCTCGATAGAGATGTCGCCGCAGCGCCCACAGTGTTACACAGTGAGGATTCCCCGAGAAGACAAATGCACGCGCCCCGCCCGACGAGGCGGCGCCGATTCGACCGGATCATCTTCGGCCGCGCCTACCTAGAGCGGATGGGCGCGTGAGTCGGATCGGACGTGGCAACAGACCCGTCAGCGGTCGTCCGTCGGCGCCTCCGTCCCCGGGTCTGACCACCGGTTCCAGTGGATCGTCTCCCGGTGAGGTCGCCAGCCTCTGGCCAGGGAGCCGGATCTCCTGTCGGGGGCCGGATGGCCCACCGTGATCACACCGATCGGCGAAACGTCCGTGGGAATGTCGAGGAGACTGCGCAGGCCGGGGATGGAGTGGACACCGAGAAATCCGGCACCGAGGCCTTCATCCACGGCGGCGAGAAGGATCGCCATCATCGAAGCACCGGCGTCGACCCACCAGTAGGGGACCGGCCAATCGATCTCGGTTCCGTCGGGGCGCAGCTTGTCGGGCTCCGAATATCGCCGGTGGTAGTCCGCCTCGCTCACGGCGACGACGATGTGGACCGGCGCCCGCGAGATCCACGGTTCGAACCCGGCGGCCACGTAGTCCGACTCGCCGGCGAGGTCGGCGATCGCCTTCCTCGGACCCGCGTCCGTGACGACGACGAATCGCTGCCCCTGAGAGAAGCCTGCCGACGGCGCACGCAATCCGGCGGAGACGATGCGGTCGACGACCTCGCGGGCGACCGGGAGTTCCAGATAGTTCCGGACCATTCGGCGGCGAGCGAGGGTCTCTGAAAACTCCATCAGCGAATCGAATACCGGATGGCGCGGACCAGAGCGGTGACGAACGCGGTCACGGCCACCGCCAGCGCCAGGTATTCGGTCACAGTGCTTATGAGGACGGCCACCGTGAAGATGACCGCTACGCCGATGGCGCCCAGGGCGAACAGCGCCCACACCGGCCTGCCCCGGTCGTCGAGGAGGCGGGCAGGATCCACGGTGGCAGCCCAGATGGCGGTGACGACCGTAGCGACCAGAGTGGCCGCCTCGACGGTGCCGAACGTGGCGAAGAACATGAGCCACAGGGTGATCGCGGCCGTCGCGACCCCGAAGGCGAGGTGACGGAGGGCCGTGGTCACAGCTCTTTGACGGCCGTCACAACGTCCGCGAGTCCCTTCTTGGCGTCGGCAAACAGCATGAGCGTGTTGTCGAGATAGAAGAGGGGGTTGTCGATCCCTGCGAAACCGGGCGACAAGCTCCGCTTCACGACCACGACCGAACGAGCTCGATCGACGTCGAGAATGGGCATCCCCGTGATCGGGTTGTTCGGCTCGCGCGCCAGGGGGTTGACCACGTCGTTGGCGCCGACCACCAACGCCACATCGGTGTGAGCGAACTCCGGGTTGATGTCGTCGAGGTCGTAGAGCTTGTCGTAGGAGATGTCGGCCTCTGCCAACAGCACGTTCATGTGGCCGGGCATGCGGCCCGCCACCGGATGGATGGCGTACCGGACGTCGACGCCCTTGGCCTCGAGCTGGTCTGCCAACTCCCGGATGGTGTGCTGGGCCTGAGCCACCGCCAGGCCGTATCCGGGGACGACCACGACTTTCTGGGCGTAGGCGAGCGTCACGGCGACGTCGTCGGGACTCGCCCGTCGCGCCACCCGGTCGCCCGAGAGTTCGCCCCCCTCGGTTTCCCCGCCGAAGGCCGAGAACAACACGTTGCCGAGCGTGCGGTTCATCGCCTTGACCATGATGTTGGTGAGGATCAGACCCGAGGCGCCCACCAGGGCGCCGGAGATGATCAGCGCATTCGACTCGATCACGAACCCGGCGGCCGATGCCGCCACACCCGACAGCGAGTTCAGGAACGAGATCACCACCGGCATGTCGGCGCCGCCGATCGGCATGGTCCGGGTCACTCCCAGCACGATCGCCAAGGCGAAGAGCAACCATGCGCCTGGTGTCGATCCGTTGGCCGCGACCGATACCAGTGCCGCTGCCGCTGCCACGACCAGGGCGCCGTCGAGGACCTTCTGGAATGGGAGTACGAACGGCTTGCCTCCGATGATGCCCTGCAACTTGCCGAAGGCCACCAGGCTGCCCGAGAGCGTGACCGCCCCGATGAAAACGGACAGTCCGATCGACACGAGGGTGCGGGTGGCCGCAACGTCGCCACCGCGTATCAGTTCGGCCACGGCCACGAATGCCGAGGCGCCACCACCGAACCCGTTGAACGCCGCCACGAGTTGGGGCATGGAGGTCATTTCGACCTTCTGGGCCAGGAACGCTCCCACACCCCCACCGACGACGATGCCGGCAACGATCGTGAGATAGCCGACGACCTGGCGATCGAGCAACGTCACCACGATCGCGATGAGCATGCCAAGGGCCGCGGTCCGGTTGCCCCTCAGAGCGGTGGCCGGGCTCGAGAGCCTCTTGAGGCCGAGGATGAACAGAACGGCGGCGATCAGATAGGCGAAGCCCGCCAACGTGGGATTCATCGGTCACCCCGCTTGAACATCTTCAGCATCCGGTCGGTGACGAGGAAGCCGCCGACGACGTTCACGGTCGCCAGAGTCACGGCCAGGAAACCGAGCACGGTGGCTGCGCCGCCCTCGCCATGGCCGGCGGCGATGATCGCTCCCACGATGGAGATGCCCGATATCGCATTCGATCCTGACATGAGCGGGGTGTGCAGGGTTGGCGGGACTTTCGTGATGACCTCGAACCCGACGAAGGAGGCCAGCACGAAGACGGTGATGGGTATCAGCAGTTCGCTCACGGTTGACTCTCCTTGATCCTCGGGTGAACCACTTCCCCGTCGCGTGTGATGCACGACTCGGCGACGATGTCGTCGTCCCAGTTGGGGACGAACTCGCCGTCTTCGCCAGTCACCAGTTCGATGAAGGCGGCGGCGTTGCGTGCGTACATGGCGCTGGCATCTCGAGCAACCCGGGACACGAGGTCGGTGGCACCGACGATGGACACGCCGCCGTGGCTGATGGTCTCCCCAGGCTCCGTCAGCTCACAATTGCCCCCGGTGGATGCCGCCAGGTCCACGATCACGGCACCTGGGCGCATCCGTTCGACCATGGAGCGATCGATGAGCATTGGCGCCGGCCTGCCCGGAATCGCGGCAGTGGAGACTATGGCATCCGATGCCGCCACGTGGGGCGCCAATCCCTCGAGGATCTTCGCCTGGGCGTCGTCGGCGACCTCCCGGGCGTAGCCTCCGGCGGCCGCCGCGTCCTGAGGTTCGGAGCCCACCTCCACGAACGTGGCTCCGAGGCTTCTCACCTGGTCGGCGGCCGCTGCCCGTACGTCGAAGGCCGACACGATGGCACCCAGACGGCGAGCGGTGGCGATCGCCTGCAGTCCGGCGACACCCGCACCGAGAATCAGAACCTTCGATGGACGTATCGTGCCGGCCGCCGTGGTGAGCATGGGGAAGAGGCGGTCGCAATGGGCGGCCGCCTCCAGGACGGCCTGGTATCCCGCGACCGTGGCCTGCGAGGACAGTGCGTCGACCACCTGCGCTCGGGTGGTGCGGGGGACCGCTTCGAACGCAAAGGTCATGAGCCCTCGACCCGCGAGGTCCCGCATCGCCTCGGGCTCGTCGAAGGGCCTGAGCAGCCCGAGCACGGCGCCGGACACCGTGACATCGGTCGAAGGGCGATCGATGGTCACGACGAGGTCGCCGGACCAGCCGGAGCCCGGTTCACAAATGGTGGCGCCGGCCTCCTCGAAATCGGTGTCGGCGTACCCGGCGTCGAGTCCGGCCCCGGACTCGACGACGATGGCGTGTCCCCCTGCGGCGAGTCTCTTCACCACCTCGGGCGTCAATCCGACGCGCCGCTCCATTGGTGATGTCTGACGTGGAACTGAGATCTGCACGGCGCCAACAGTACAACCCGTACCAACGCCGCTTGTCCAACCCGTACCAACGCCGCCCGATGAGGGCGGCGGAGGGCGGGCCTGGTCGAGGTGTAGTTTCGTTCTGGCGTGGTTGTGAAACCGCGGGTTCGACTACGGTCACGGGGAGTGTCCGACACCAACGTCCCGGTTCCCAAGCCGCTTCCCCGCCCGGTCCTGTGGACACGCGGTCAGGGTTGTCACGAACTGGCCGAACTGGTCTCCCAGGTCGAGCCGGTCCGCGTGGTGGGTGACGTCGTAGAGGCGTGCCTCCGTCACCGCGCTCCGCTGCTGGTTTCCCGGCGACTGTCGCCGAGCTTCGACCTCATCGACAACGCCGCTCCCTCCGGATTCGACCCCGAGGTTGTGAAGGCGGTGGTGGCGACCGTGGCGGGTGGCCCTCACTCCGCCTTGGCCGCGAGCGTTGCCAAGCGGCTGGGCGATCAGCTTGGTGTCGAGGCAATCGTGACGTGCGCGTTCCAGGAGGAAGGCGACAAGGGCCGGGCGGTCTCCGCCATCGAAACACTGCACGTACTGGAGCCTGACATCGAATATCGCATCGTCCAGGCAGACGACGCCCAGGCGCTGGTGGCCCAGATTCCGGAAGGTGCGCTGATCGTGCTCGGAGCGCCCGGCGGTGGCTGGCTCCAGCGCAACTACTTCGGCCCGGGCGCCAAACTGCTGTCGGAGGCGCCCGCAGGCGCGGTAGTCGTGAGGCATCGCCCGGAGCGGGTCTTCCAGGCGATGATTGACCCCGTCTTCGTAGGACCCCTCCGGGAGGCGGTCGATATTCTTCGCATCCACGACGAGACGGTTCTCGCTGTCGTCGATCGTGCTCAACTCATCGGCATAGTCCGCAGAGCTGCGCTCTCGATCGCCGATCCCGGGGTGCCGGTGGAGACAATCATGGAAGCTCCGGTCTCTGTTCCGATGACCGCGTCGCTCGACGAAGCGATGGTTTTGGCACCCGGGTTCTCCGGTGCAGCCATCCCCGTCGTCGACGATGATGACAGGCTCGTAGGGGCGCTTCCGGTACCCGGCGACTGAGCGAGCACTGGACATCGCCCGCCGAAAAGCCACAATGCGTCGTCGATGCAGTCCTATCTCTTGGAGCCGAAGCGCCGATCGGCGCCTGTTCGATTCTTGCGGGGATTCGTCGTTTTCGCGGTTGCGGTGGCCCTCGTCGGATATGCCATAGGTGGATGGATCGTGTCGTCGGAGATCGGTGACACCATACTTCGACCGTCCGCCGGCGAATCGATCCCGGATGGGAGCGTGGTCGCCGTAGCGGGGGATCGCATCACGTTGCGAGCCGAGGAGGCTGCCGACCGCGACGTTGGAGCGGACGGCGTCTTCGGTTTCAACACAGGCATCTCGTATCTCCGACTGGGGGAGATTCTCTCCTCTGTGGGCTCGGACATCACCCGGACCTTCGAAGTTATGGAGGGTCCGAAGCCGGAGATGGGGCAACTGGGGGACGTCGATGTGAATGCCCGGCCGGCCGAGCTCGCGGCGAATGATCTCGGATTCGCCCCGGTGACCTACCGTTCGCCGCTGGGCGACATGGATGCCTGGCTCGTGGAGGGGAGCTCGATGTGGCTCATCTACGTCCACGACCCGGGCAAAGGGCTCGACCAGGCCCAACGATTGATTGCGGCCACGGCCGGCGAAGGCTTCACCCACATGGCGATCACCTACCGCAACGACCCGGGTCAGCCTGCGGATCCCTCGGGGATCATGCGTTTTGGAGTGGCCGAGCGCGATGATCTGGCCGCTGCCGTCGCCTTTGCCCGCGACCACGGCGCCGAGCAGGTCGTGGTCGTCGGATACGGTGCGGGCGCTTCGATCGCCATGGCCGAGATGTATCGCGACCTGGGTCTGACGGGTGCGATCCTGGACTCTCCGATCATCGACGGAGAGTCGGCAGCGAAGGCATACGTCGAACGGAGCCCGTTGGGGATCCTCCCATCGGCGCCGCCCGGCGTCGCCGAGGTGGGCACGGTGTTCGCGTCGCTCCGCTACGGCATCAACTGGAACTCGGCCGACTACCTGAAGCGTTCGGATCAGCTCATCGTTCCGGTGCTCCTCCTGCATGGCACCGACGATGAACGTGCCCCGATCGAGGACAGCCAGGCGCTCGCCGATCGCAGGCCCGAACAGGTGACGCTGGTCGCCGTCGAAGGAGCCGGATCGGACGCGGTGTGGAACCGGGATCCGGCGATCTACGAGTCGGCCGTGCTCGACTTCCTCGACGACGTTCGCAGCGCCGATTGACCATCCGGTCCTCGTTAACCTGATCGATCCGGAGGTGCCGTTTCGTGGCTGTTCGCGGCTATTACCGACATCCGACCGTTCATGGCGACCAGGTGGTCTTCGTTTCCGAAGATGACTTGTGGTCGGTGACGATCGATGGCGGAACCGCGTCCCGGATCACTGCGAACCCCGGCAGTCACGCCTTCCCGCGCCTGTCGCCGAACGGTGATCGCCTGGCGTTCGTGAGCAGAGACGAAGGTCGACCCGAAGTGCATCTCATGGATGCCGGTGGCGGTCCCAGTCGCCGACTCTCCCATACCGGAGCCTCGACCCAGGTCGTCGGATGGAAGCCGGACGGTTCTGCGGTGGTGGCTTCCTCGGACCACGCCCAGGCGTTCGCCGGTTGGAATCACCTTTGGTACGTGCCGGTGGATGGAAGCCAGCCGCAGCCCCTGGGAGTGGGCCCGGCATTCTCGGTGTCTTTCGGGCCCGGCGGCCGGATGGCGCTGGGGCGGAATGCGT
>JAOUGY010000442.1 GCA_029865445.1 Acidimicrobiia bacterium
CAGCAGGACTCCCAGAATCATTGCACCGAGAGATGCAGCCTTCCTCATTCCGTCTCCATTCCATTGATGTACACGGCAGTGTATGACCGCTCATCGAAGCCTTCTCCCGGCAAAGGGGAGTGAGCCATGGGACCGATGTCACATTCATCGATCCCGCACCCTTCCGACCGTTGTCCTCTAGCCCTCGCCGAACGGAAGCACCATTGACATCAGTTCTGCGCCGAGTCTGGAATACAGCAACAGATGAGCGCGCTCGCCCGCGCGCAAGGACAAGGGGATCGGCCCGCCGACGGGCGCGCCTTCACACAGTGCTGACGCAGTGGGTTCGGTCGCTCGATGGAGGGTCAGTTCGCGATCTGCGCCCGGATCGACCCACAGTGGTCCGTGGAATGCCTCGCCTCCTGATTCGCCGGTGACACCGATCGGCTGTGCGATCGGGGTCAGCCCTGTTGGGTTGCCGGGGCGGAAATCCGGTTGTGTGAGACAGCCGGTCCCGACGCTCGCATACAGCAATACGGACTCGTGAGTGAATGCGAGACCCGACGTGTCGACCGCCAGATAGGCGCCACCGTCGGCGATCGGCTCCAGGACTTCCCCACCGCTCTCCTCGGTCAAAGCGACCACCCGTGCCTTGGCCGCGCCCCCAGGTCCATTTGAGAGGACCAGGGTTTGCGAAGACCCGGGCATGGCCCGTCGCGAGAAGTCGATGAGATTTAAAGCTGCTCCCACAGGCTCGCCATGTGCCACGATTGACAGCATGGGCCGTCGTTCTCCGACACTCGAACCCAGACCCGGGTCAAACCAGTTTCCTGCCGTGCCGAACGGGACGGTGCCCTGGAACACGGGGGCTGACACGACTGGATCGCCAGCCCACGAATACACATCGACGTCCACGACGTCGATCCCGTCTGACAAGAAGTTCACGACCCTCATCCGTTCCCCGCTGTCCTCGCTTTCCCCGTTCGCCAAGACTTGCGCGGTCGCGCGATAGTTCTCGGCGTACCCGACCAGTCCTGTGACCGCGACATCAAACACACACCAATCGCGCAGTGTTCCCGCAGGAACACCGGAGCATGCTTCCTCGGCGGCCGTCCGTTGGGCTGGGGTAAATGTCTCCGACGGCCATGGGTCCGGAAAGCCGGATATAGAGAACGATGCCGTCGTTATTCCGGGTTCGTAGTCGAACAGCGTGTTGTCGTCCGTCACTCGCCAGGCGTCGGCGAAGTCTCCGTGGGTGACTTGGAATGCAGGGCCTGAAGCATCCTCGATGGCTGTGCCATCGGGGAGGGCGGGGAGAACAGCACCCTCGGGCACGACGCCCATGATTCCTGCACCCGCCGATCGCAGGGTCGGGCTGGGATCAACCACGACGTGCAAGCCGTAGTCGCGCTGACCGAAAACGATCACCCTGGAGCCATCGCCGGACTTCACCTGTATTCCTGTCTCGCGGCGGCCGATGGTCATCCCACCGAAGCGCGCCGGCTCACTCAAAGCGATGGGCACACCGTCGATCGTGACGTCGGGGGTTAGACCGTTGCTCGCCGCAGTGAACACGGCGCGATGGCCATCGGTACTCAAGGCCACGGCAGTGTTGACGCTCACATACGACGAGCCGGCGGCCGGCTCTTGACGCGCTTGTAGCTCGAAACCGGCACCGGCGTCGCGGAGCAGGATGAACTCTCCTGCAGCCTGGAAATCGTAGTGATGGCCATCCACCGTCTCGATGTGCGGATCGCCGGTCGAAACGGCGCAGCCATTCTCGCAGACCTCTTCTGGCGGATCCGGGTCGGGCACACAGAAGTCCTCGAGTCCGTGGCCGCTGAGGGTCCCTTGTGCCCCATCAAGTGCGCCTGTCAGCGCCACGTAGAACGGACCGTCCGTATCGACCAAGGGCGGGCCTGAGTAACTCGAGCCCTCGGGGCAGCGACATCCACCCGCCTTGAGACATAGCCACGCCTGATCGGCGTGGATCAAGTCCGGTGAGAGGCCGACTCCACCGATCCTCGTGTGGCCCTCCAAACGCGCCTCGACGATGTCGACTCCGTTCTTCACGCCGACGAAGACGATCAGATTTGCCACTGGCTGCGCGGCGACCGGAGTCCCGTCGTTCTTTTCGACACTCACGACCTCGGGCAGGGTGCCGTCCGTGTCCTGCCACCGAGCCTGCGCGCGCCAGTTCACGCCGCTCCCGGCGAGTCGAAGCAGGCCGGACGCCCAGGTGTCGAGGAACTGCTCGGACGTGGCGCCTGCGGCCTTGAAGGCTCCAACGTTGTCGGCAGCGGCCAGCATCGGGTCGATCACCGACCATGGGTTGATTCCCGACTCCTCGAGGTGGTAATAGAAACCACTGGCGTCGTAGGTTCTGCCGAACAAGGGCAGGCCGGGAGTTTTGAAATAGAGGGCCCACCAGTCGCGACCGATTTGGGACGGCGCGAATACAGATTCGCCAGCCCACTCAGCCTGTCCCTCCATGATCCACATGGGTGGAAATGTGCGCGCTCCCGCGGCCCTGAGCCCGGCGTATTGGAAGCAATGGAACATCTCGTGCGCAAGGTTGCCCTGATACGCGCCTCGTCAGACCCGGATCGCAGGCTGGGGTTGACATTGATCACACTCCGAACGCCGACTGGATCGCCGGAGGGCAAACCGTCCTACTGGCGAGAAGCACTCCACCAATGAGACACACCGCGTCCTCCCACAGGTAGGTGTATGCGAGAGCTTTCCCGCCGTCCACGGGGACCTCCGTGTCGTTGAGCCGCAATGTCCAAGGATCCAGGAGACTCCTTCCTAGGTTTCGGGCGAGCCGTGACTCTGCCTCCTTCAAAATCGACACGTAATACTCGCGTTCATCGTCGACCGCCATGAATCCCGCCACTCGCAAACCGGCAAGGGATGCCTCACCAGGGGCCACCG
>JAOUGY010000443.1 GCA_029865445.1 Acidimicrobiia bacterium
CCCACGAAGGAGTTGTTCACGCTGTTCCCGAAGAAGCCGGCCAAGAAGATGGCCTACATCTCGGGTGTGCCAAAGCCCGTCGGCTGCGTGTGACCCCAATCCAGTCCCCAGTCGCCAGTCCCCAGTACCCGGTACCCGGTACCCGGTACCCGGTACCCAGTACCCAGTACCCGGCATGGGCCGGCGGCTTCCACGGTGATGGACACGAGACACACGGGCCCGAAGTCGGCCCGCAAATAGAGAGGACCCAACAATGACAACCACGGCGACTGCGCCCATTCCGGTGTTCGAGGACGAGGACTCGGGCGATCGGAAACTGGCGATCATCTGCTCCAAGGGATCGCTCGACATGGCGTACCCGGGACTGGTGCTTGCCAATGCGGCTCTGGGCGAAGGCATAGAAACGCATCTGTTCTTCACCTTCTGGGGTTTCGACATGATCAACAAGAAGACCATGGCTCACCTCAAGTTCACTCCGGTGGGCAACCCTGCGACCCACATGCCTCCTTCGCTCATGGGGCTGCCCGGAATGACGGCGTTCGCGACCCACATGATGAAGAAGCAGATCGAAGGCATCGACATCCCCGAGGTTCCTGAATTCCTCGACATGATCAGTGATGCCGGCGGGCATCTGTGGGCATGCCGGATGTCGGCGGACATGATGCACCTGGGCGAAGAGGACCTCTATGACGGAGTCGAGGGGATCATCAGCGCCACGGACTTCATCGAGCTGTCGGCCGGGGCGCAGACCCTGTTCATCTGAGGCCTGCGGGCCTGGTTTGACGCGACCGTGAGCCCGCACGCACACTGGCTGCAACCCAAGGAGAACGATGACCTCATACCATTTCAGCGTGACCGTGTCGGGTGACTTCGACGACGTGGTGGAGCGCACCAAGCAGGCGCTCGCCGCCGAAGGCTTCGGCGTACTGTCTGACATCGACGTGGCGGCCACGATGAAAGCCAAGCTCGACGTTGATCGACCCCCGTACCGGATCCTCGGCGCCTGCAACCCGCCGATGGCGCATCAGGCGCTGGAGGCCGATCCTGCGATCGGTGTCCTGTTGCCGTGCAACGTGGTGGTCCGTGAGGAGAGCGAGGGCCGGGTGTTGGTTGACTTCATGGATCCGGAGGCGGTCTTGGAGCTGGTGGCCAAGCCGGGCATCGAGAAGGTGGCCGGCGAGGTCCGCACCCGTCTGGAGATGGCGCGGGACACGCTCGCGCGGAGTTGAGTCTTCGCGGTATCCGGCACACGGCTAGCTTGCTAGCCTGTTAGCCATGGATCGCAAACAATTCAACGTCTATCTGCCTCCGGACCTCATCAAGGCGGTGAAGCTGGCAGCGCTCGAGTCCGATCAGAGCCTGTCGGCGTTCGTCGAAGCCGCGTTGCGCGCCCGACTTGGAGGGGCGCGATGAGACTTCAACCGATCATCTACGTCGACGACATGCAGCGGGCCATCGCCTGGTACTCGGTGGTGCTCGGCCGACAGCCGGTGACGGCAAGCTCGCACTGGACGAGCTTCGCCGTCGAAGGCGGGAACCTGGCGCTCCACCTCGGACCCGGGACGAGTGGTGGCCGGGTGGAACTGTCTCTGGTAGTCGACGAACCGCTCGAGACGCTCGAGGAAAGGCTCTCGGCCGGCGGGATCAGCACCGTTCGCGGTGTCGCCGACGAAGCGTTCGGGCGGTCTCTCCTGCTGGCGGACCCGGATGGCACGCACATTCAGGTCAACGAACATGACCCGGACCTCTATCCGGATTGAATCCGCTCCACGGTTCTCATGAGGCCTTCATGTAGTGCTCAGAGGCGCGTCATCGACATCGTCGATGCTGAGAGGGTCAGCCAGAAAGGAGCGCACATGCGAAAGACTCTCTTGGTCATGTCCATCATCGGTCTCACCCTCGTCGGGGCCTCCGTGGCGATGGCCCAGACCGAGGAAGGGACCGAACCGCCGTTTGGCGGTGTTGGCGGGGGGATCGTCGAGGTTCTCGACGACCTCGTCTCCGACGGGACGCTCACCCAGGATCAAGCCGATGCCGTCGTCGACGCACTCGAGGAGCGGCGGGCCGAGTTCCGGGCCGAGCGCGAGGCGGTGCGGGAGGCCATGCAAGAGGCCTGGTCCGACGACGTTCTCACCGAGGATGAACTCGCCTCACTGCCCGAGCGGGCGGCCGAACGAATCGGGCCCGACGGCCCGCTCGCCGATTACTGGGACGACGGGCAGCTCACCCGGGACGAGTTGGACGAGGCACACGCCGGCCTCGGCGCCTTTCACCGGGGTCACCATCGCGGTGGCGTCGGACCGTTTGGGGCCGACAGCTGAGCCTTGAAGGGATGCCCCTTCACGAGTCGGGGAGGTTCGACCTCCCCGACTCTCACCCGAACCGATAGCCAACCGAACGGACGGTGGTGATCCATCCGGCCCGCTCCTCGCCCAGTTTCGCCCGTAGCCGGCGCACGTGAACATCGACCGTCCGGGCGCCGCCGTAGTAGTCGTACCCCCAGACTTTCGAGAGAAGCTGCTCACGTGACCAGACCCTCCCCTTGTGCTCGACGAAGAATCGAAGCAACTCGTACTCCATGAAGGTCAAGTCGATCGCCTCGCCGTCGAGCATCGCCTGATACGTCAGCAGGTTGAGGATCAGGTCGCCGAACCGAAGCACGTCGTCATCCACTGAGGCCATCACGAGTCGCCTGACTCGGAGCCCGAGCTCCGCCGGATCGGGAGGGTGGACGATGAGATCCATCACGCCTCGCGCCTTTTCGAGGAGTGCGAACTGAGCGGCTTCCGCAACGACGAGCACCGGCAGGCCCGTATCCCCGGCCAGTTCCTCGATGTGGCGGAGGCGCTTCATCGGTTCGTCGCCCAACTCGACCACGAGCAACGACCAGTCGCCGGCCATGTCGGCTGCCC
>JAOUGY010000444.1 GCA_029865445.1 Acidimicrobiia bacterium
GCGATCACCATGCCTCGACCTGCCTCACCACCACCCTCCTTGGGCTCACCCCAGAACGTGGCACCCCAGATCTTGGTCATGGAGAACAAGGTCAGGAGGCTGACACCGAGACTCACCGCCACGATCGTGCCTCTACCCAGCGCCACACCCTCCTGGACGAGCGCCAGCTTCGCCACGAAACCGCTGAAAGGCGGGAGTCCGGCGAGCGAGAGCGCCAGCGGGAGGAACAACGCCGCCACCACCGGCCTCCGGTGGAGAAGACCTCCGGTCCGGTCGAGAGCACCGGTGCCGTACTCACTCTCCACCAACCCACCGACGAGGAACAGCCCCGTTTTCACGACGATGTGATGCGTGATGTACACGATGGCAGCCGCCAGCCCCGCGATCGAGAACATCGCCAACCCGAAGATCATGTATCCGATCTGGCTGATGATGTGGAAGCTGAGTATGCGCTTGACGTCGTTCTGGGCGATCGCTCCGAGAACCCCCACCACCATCGTCGCACCGGCCACGAACAGGAGGAACGTCGATGGTTCGTCGATCCCGAAGAACAGCGTCTGGGTGCGGATGATGACAAACACGCCGACCTTGGTGAGGAGCCCGGCAAAGACCGCAGTCACGGGAGTGGGGGCCGTCGGATAGGAATCGGGCAGCCACATGAAGAGCGGGAACAACCCGGCCTTGATGCCGAACACCACCAACATGAGCATGCTCAGCGCAAGCCGGGTGTTCGGGTCCACGTCGGCGAGCCGCGTCGAGATGTCGGCCATGTTCACGGTTCCGGTGAGTCCGTAGACCAGGGCGATCACCACGAGAAACAGCGCCGATGCCACAAGGTTGATGACGACGTAGGTCATCGTGGACCGGATCTCGTCGACACCTGAGCGGACGGTGAGCAACACGTAGCTGGCAACCAGCATGACCTCGAAGCCCACGAACAGCGTGAAGAGGTCACCGGTGAGGAGCGACAGCGACACTCCGGCCGTCAACGCCAGGTACTTCGTGTGGAATCCCCAGTCGACCTCACCACGGCGAAGTTGGGCCGTGGCGAAGAGGAGGACGGCGAGCAGCATCGACGCCGATACCGACAAGACGATGGCCGCGAACCGATCGGCGATCAGGGTGATGCCGAGTGGCGCCGGCCAGTCTCCGATCTGGGCGACGACGGCCCCGTCTCGATCGACCGCGAAAAGCAGCCCCACGGCGGCGGCGAGAACCCCGCCCACACCGAGAAAGGTGACTACCCGCCGAATGGCGACCGAACGAACGAGAAGGGTGACGCCGGCTCCGAGCAGCGGAAATGCGACCACGAACGCCGGCAGCCAGCTCATGAGCGCTCACCCGCACCGGCGATCCGACGATCCTCCACATCATCCTCAACCGAGTCCGTTCCGGTGAGAATCGCTCCGCGAAGGGCGAGGGCGAGCAGGAATGCAGTCACCCCGAACGTGATGACAACGGCGGTCAGCACCATCGCCTGGGGCAGCGGATCGGCCATCGACTGCGGGTCACCGCCGGCCACGACCGGGGGAAGTCCGGTCCGAACCGAGCTCGAGAGCAGCAAGAGGTTGGCTCCGTGAGACACGAGTCCGAGCCCGACCACGACCCGGGCGAGGGAACGCTGGAGGATGAGGTAGGTCCCCGCAGAAAAAAGCACGGCGGCCGCCGTCAGCGTCACCAGCGTCATCGCCGGGATTCCTGACCGAGTGATGTGAGCAACCCGACGACCATTCCCAACACAACCAGGTAGACGCCGATGTCGAAGCCGAGGGCAGACACGAGTTTGATGTCTCCGATCCAGGGGATCGCTACTTCCACATAGCCGGACTCGAGGAGTGATCCACCCAGAACCATGGGTACGAGGCCGGTTACGGCGGCGATGACGAGGCCACTCCCTGCGAGCACCGAAGCCGACACGGGCACAACCCGCCGCACCGAGTCGGGGCCCCCTGCCGCCCAGGCCAGGAGCACCACCACGGCGGCGACCAACCCCCCTGCGAATCCTCCACCGGGTTGGTTGTGCCCGGCCGCGAGGAGATAGATCGAGAAGACGAGGATCGGCCCGCTGGCAACCGCCACGCCCGACTCGAGGATGACTGATCGGCGCATCTTCACGGTTGCCCATCCTCGGACCGGAGCAGCGGTCGGATGAGTCCGGCCGCTCCCAATGCTGCGATGACGAGCACCGTGATCTCACCGAGCGTGTCGAGGGCCCTGAAGTCGACGAGAACGACGTTGACGACGTTGCGACCTGCTGCATCCGGCAGTGCCTGGGTGAGATATCCGTCGGCGACCTCCGTTGCAGGGTTGCCGCCGGTCATCACGAGGCCTACAGCGAATACGAAGAGACCCACGGCCACCGAGATGATCACCCGACTCGGCCTCCGAATCGGCTTGGGGAACGCGGCCGGCAGGCGACGGAAGACGAGGGCGAAGAAACCGATGACGAGGGTTTCGACCAGGAGTTGGGTGAGAGCGAGGTCGGGTCCACCGGCCAACGCAAACAGCCCCGCGACACCGTATCCGACCCCCCCGAGCAGGATCACGGCCGCAAACCGACCCCGGACCCAAATGAGACCCGCAGCGGACGCCACCACGAGCGCGCCGAGCAGTGCCTCGACGGGGCCCCCGAAGGCGGGCACACCCACGACCACTCCTCCACGCAACGCCACCACGGCCGGGACGGTGAGCACGGTGGCGAGAATCACCGTGACGTAGCTGGGCAGCGATCCGTTCTGAATGAGGCTCGTGCTTCGATCTGCGCTGGCAACCAGTCCGGAAACACCCGCGGCGAACACCCTGTCGGACTTGGGAATTCTCGAGGAATGCAGCCGTTCCTGGACGAAATCGACGATCTCTCCTCTTCGCAGCAACACGAGTCCGATCGCCAGAGAGGCGAGCGACCACCAC
>JAOUGY010000119.1 GCA_029865445.1 Acidimicrobiia bacterium
TCCCCGTCTCTCGGACCTCGAAACCGCCGAACCTCGATCCGGCCTCCCGGCGGCAGAGTTCGTGGTGTCGCCTCGATCGACAGAGGAGGTCGCCCACGTACTGTCGGCCGCGTCCGAGGAGCGGGCTACGGTGCTGATTTGGGGCGGGGGATGTCACCAAGGGATCGGCCACCCGATCGAGCCGCGAGTCGTGCTCGACACCGCAGGACTCTCGTCGGTGATCGCCTGGGAACCCGAGGATCTGACACTCGTGGTCGAAGCCGGCGCAACCGTATCCGCCATCGAGGAGACGTTGGGGGAACGACGTCAGACCGCCCTCCTCCCCGAGACGACCCCGGAAGCGACAGTCGGGGGGGTCGTGGCAGCAGGGATATCCGGCTATCGGAGGGCCCGATTCGGACCCACCCGCGACCGGGTCCTGCAGGTTGGTCTGGTCACCGGTGACGGACGAACCATCACCGGAGGGGGCCGTGTCGTCAAGAACGTGTCCGGATACGACCTGCCACGACTTGTCACCGGATCATTTGGATCAACGGGTGCGATCACGTCGGTCTGCTTGAAGCTGTGGCCGAAGCCGGAGCTCGAAGCCACGGTGCCAGTGGAAAACGCGGCGACGGCGTGGCGGCGCGCCTACCGCCCCGCCGCCGTCCTGGAAACCGATCGAGGTTCGTTTGCCTACCTCCAGGGCACCGAAGCCGAGGTCACCTCCCAAGCGCGGGTACTGGGCGGCGACCCGGATCCGGGGTTCCGATGGCCGTCGCCACCGGAGGGCGATCTGGTTGTGTCCATCCGGGTGCCTCCAGCTCTGATCGGCGCCGCCATCGCCAGGTTGCCGACGGGAATGCGCTTCGTCGCCCAGCACGGTGTCGGTGAGGTCACTGCGGCGGTGGGCGCCGACGACGCCGCCGAACTTCGGCCGTGGGCGGAGCACGAAGGCGGCAGTGTCGTGGTCATGTCCAACAACGGTGGCGCGTCGATCGATCCCTGGGGGGCAGACCCACCGGGCCTGGACGTCCAGCGCAAACTCATCGCCGCCTTCGACCCATGTCGGGTGCTCAACCCCGGCCGGCTTCCGGGGCGCCTCTGATGGGATACGTCACCGATCACGCGCCATCGGCTACCGATCTCTCCCGCTGCGTTCAGTGCGGGTTGTGCCTGCCGTACTGTCCGACGTTCCGGCTCACGAAGCGGGAGTCGGCTTCCCCGCGGGGCCGGATCGCGGCGATGAGCGCGGTGCTGGAGGGCATCGCTCCGGTGGACGAGGCGTTCGACGAGGCCCTGTCGTTCTGTCTCGGATGCCGGGCCTGTGAGGCGGCTTGTCCGAGTCTCGTGCCCTACGGTCGCTTGTTCGAGGGGGCCCGGGCAGAGCTGGCCGCGCAACGGCCGACGCCATCTCGCAGACTGAGAAGGATGGCCCTCGGTCGTGCGCTGGAGTGGCGCCGCTTCATCGCACTGTCGACCCGGCTCGCCACCATTGCACAACGGACTGGACTGGCACAGGTCCTCCCCGGCCCGGCCCGTCGTGGTCTTGCGGGTTTGCGTCCGCTCCGACAGGCGAAATCATCCGTCGGCAGAACTGTGGAGCCGTCCGGTGTTCCCACCGGCACCGTCGCTCTTCTCGCCGGATGTGTGATGGACGCATGGTTCGGCCCCGTTCACGAGGCGACCATCGGGGTCCTCACCACTGCCGGATTCCGGGTGACTGTCCCAGAGGGCCAGACTTGCTGCGGTGCACTCGCCGCACACGACGGATCGACGTCCGATGCTCGCCGTATGGCGGGCCGGAATGTAGAAGCGTTCGCCGATGTGGACCTGATCGTCTCCGATTCGGCCGGATGCACTGCCCACCTCAAGGAGTACGGACATTGGCACGCCGGCGGTGATTCGCTGGCGTCCCGCACCCGGGATGTCACCGAACTGGTGGCCTCGCTCCTCGCAGAAGGCATTCTTCCGAGGTTGGCAACCCGAGGTGAGGAAGTGGCCATGCAGGATCCGTGCCACCTCCGCCACGCCCAGCGGATCGTCGCTGCTCCCCGCGAGATCGTGAGAGCGGCGGGACTGACTCCGATCGAGATCGATCCGGACGGGCTGTGCTGCGGCGCGGCCGGTGTCTACTCCGTGCTTCGGCCGGAGACTTCCGACGAGCTCGGCCGCCGCAAGGCCGATCAGGTGCGGGGGACGGCCGTCCACCTCGTCGCATCGGCAAATCCCGGCTGCGAGATGCAGCTGCGGTCACACCTCGGCACCGGCTATCGCATCGCTCACCCCGTTGAGCTCTATTGGGAAGCGCTTCGGGCCTCCCAGCTCTGATTCATCGCATCGACTCGATGACCCTCAGCAGTTCATCGGCCGGCCATGTGGAGGAGGCGACCAGACAGAACACGCCGTTCTCCTCCCATGTGACCACTGCCGGTTCGCGACCGTCAGGATCTTGTTCTTCCACCGGGGGCCCGAGATCGTGGATCGAGATCTCGAGCCCCCTGGCAGTTCCGGTCCGGCGTTGGCGGCCGTACGGCGTCTCGTGAGCGAGTCGCCTGCCGTTCTCGGTTGCCTGTTGGGACACGACGAAGTCGCCGTAGTGGAGTTCGAGGGTCCGTTCAGCCGGCTCGAGCACGCGCATCGTGTGATCCATCACGAAAACCGACACGGCGACCAATTCGCACCCGTCGGTCCACCGGGGAATGACCGGCGTGAACTCCAGAACCGAGGCGGCCTCGGCAGGAGTCCCGAAGACCTCGAAGTGCGGGTTGGTCATGAGCTCGAATGTAATGATGGGCCGGCGGCGTGCGACGAACTCATCGACGTCACCGCCGGCCCGTCCGGCGAGGGTCGCCTCCTCAGGCGCCGACCTCCAGCTTGCGGCTCGTGAGCAACCACAATCCCAGCCAGCCTTCGGCGATCACCGACGGAATCGCGACCACGGCCAGGAAGACGGACGCCACCTGCGCGTAGTCGGAGAGGATGGCATGGGCGACGGTGTCGGCGATGTAGGCCACGCCGGCCGCCATGAGCAGATATCCGAGCAGCCGAGAAGCGCCCTGGGTCCGGAGAACGAGGTACCCCAACAGCAACAGGTGGATACCGAAGGCGGCGAGCCCGATGAGCCAGGCCGCATCGAACGACTGAAGGGCCGACATCACGGCGGGAGCGGCCTGATCGGGTGCGAACCCGGACGTTCCGTCAACCAGGTGGAGAATCTCGAAGAAATACACCAGGCCGACCCCGAGCATCACCGTGTAGACGATCCTCATCCAAGCCGTGAGGAGGGACAGGTCGCGGTTGCGGGACCGAAACACGACATGAAGAGCCCAAGCAATCACCACGTCGAGCAAAAAGATGAGGAGGAACGCCACGAGCCCAAGCCTGAACAACCCGAGCGATTCGCTGATGTTGGCGAAGGTTGTCTCAGGATCGCCGGTTTCCACGAGACCTTCACGCACGAAGAAGTTGGCGAAGATCGCCAGCACGAAGATCAGCACGTATCCGATTCCGGCGAGCCGGGCTGAGGACCGGACGTCGGTCGCCTCCTGGCGGGGTCGTTCGATGGTCTGCATTGGTGACTCCTTGTTCGGGATTCTTCGTACTTAGTACGACGGTTTTCACAAACTACTCGTACAAAGTACGATGTGTCAAGCGATGGAGGAGAAGATGTCAGAGAAGAGACCGACGCTCACCCGGGAACGGGTCCTGGAAGGGGCGGTGACTCTCGCCGATGAGATCGGGATCGAAGCGCTGACGATCAGGAGGTTGGCCGAAGCCCTCGAGACCAAGCCGATGACGATCTACTACCACGTGCCGTCGAAAGACGACATCGTGGACGGGATGGTCGAGATCGTCTTCGCCGAGATCGAGCGTCCCGGGCCCGACGAGGATTGGAGACAGGCGATACGAAATCGCTGCGTGTCGGCTCGCCAGGTATTGCGCCGACACCCGTGGGCTGCCCCCCTGATGGAGTCTCGCACCAGCCCGGGGCCCGCCAACCTGGGACACCACGAGGCCGTCCTCTCCTGTCTCCGCCGGGGCGGCATGAGCTGGCAGATGACTGCCCACGCCTACGCCGTGCTCGACAGCTTCGTGTATGGATTCGCGTTCCAGGAGGCAACCCTGCCTGCCTACGACAGCGGTGGGTTCCCCGAGGCCGCGAGGGAGATCGGAGCCGGGTTCGACGCCGAGGCCTACCCACACCTGATCGGACTCATGTCCAACCATGTTTTCCAGCCGGGATACGACTTCGGAATCTCATTCGAGTTCGGGCTCGACCTGATCCTCGACGGCCTCGAGCGCGCCGCAGGATGAAGACCGCCTACCTGGCTGCCGAAGGCCACGAGAGGCGTCTGGCGACCGAACTGGATCGGGCAGGAGTGGCGGTTCGGCTCACCCACGGCCGCCTCTTCGT
This sequence comes from Acidimicrobiia bacterium, assembly GCA_029865445.1. Lineage (GTDB taxonomy): Bacteria > Actinomycetota > Acidimicrobiia > Spongiisociales > ZC4RG35 > JAOUGY01. Next base: position 4,397 of record JAOUGY010000119.1, read on the forward strand.
CACCGACGGTCCGGCGGTCCAGGTCGCCTGGGCCGCCAACACGTGGTTCGATGCCGAGGAGGTGTCGATCTCATCGATACGGGATGGCGCCGACACGCTGCGATCCCGCCAGCGAAGCTGGGCGGTCTACGCCCCGGAGCATCGGGGCCGTGCCGGGCTCATCGTCGAGAAGTTGCCATCGGTGTCGGGCCGAGCTCTCGACCTCCGAGAGCTCGCGCCGTCGAGCCCCTTGGGCTCCTGGACCCTGCTCGACCCGACCACGATGCTTCTGGCCCGACACTGTTCGAGCTCGTTTGCGAACGGCGAGGTCCAGCTCGCCGAGATCCGCCACGGCCCTCCGAACCGCGCCTACAGAAAACTGTGGGAGGCCTTCGTGGTGCTGGGAAGGTATCCATCCGCAGGCGATGGCGCCGTCGACCTCGGAGCAAGCCCGGGCGGTTGGACGTGGCTGCTCCACGAACTCGGATGCAACGTCGTCGCCGTCGACAAGGCTCCCCTCGATCCGGCGGTGGAACGCCTTCCGAGAGTCGAAGCCAGAACCCAGAGCGCGTTCGCTCCTCTCGAGGATGACAGGGTGCCCCGCTGGGTCACCTCCGACATCGCCTGCTACCCGGAGCGACTGTTCGGCCTCATCGATCGCTGGTGCGGTCTGAACCCGAAACCGACGCTGATTTTCACGATCAAGTTCCAGGGAGAGACCGATCACGACATCGTCGACCGCTTCCGGTCCTTCGACGGTGCCCGCCTCGTCCACCTCCACCACAACAAACACGAACTGACACTCTTCCTCGATCCATGAGCCGGCTCAATCGGCGTGGTCGCCGGAATCATCACGGTCGACCGTACCCGGGCGGACCCAATCCGCCGGCTGGAGGAACCGGGTGACCGATGCCCTCATCACCACGGCGATCACCAACACCACGCACACCGCCGCCGTACCCAGCACGAGGTACATCACCAAGAGTTGAACGATCACGGAATCGAGTGGGTCGGCCCCCGCCAGGAGCATGCCCGCCATAGCCCCCGGAAGGGCGATGAGCCCGACGACTCGTGTCCGTTCGATCTGTGTGATCAGCGACGACCTGGCCACACGCGGCGCCAGGAAGCGGACCACCTGCTTGCGATCGAACCCGAGCGACAACAACGCCTCGGTCTCACCGAGACGCTCCCTGCAGGAGGCGAGAGACTGATTGACCCCGAGCACGGCCGACGGGACGGCGTTCCCGATCGTCAATCCGGCGATGACCACCAACGAAACGGGCCCGTACTCCACGACCCCGAAGCCGAAGGTGACCCCGGTGCTGACGACCACCGAACCGACGACCGCAGCCGCTGTTACCCAGGCGAGGCCCGCGATACGGTGATGAGCGCGACGCACGACCACCGAGACGGCGACCACGCTCATTCCCCCAACCCACAACCAGGCCCAATACAGGGCACCGGCCGAATCGAAGATCGAGCTGAACACGAGTCCCACGGCGACAAGCTGAAGCGCAGCCCTCACCGAGGCCCCCACCAACTCGCGCTCGATCTTGAGACCCACGAGCCTGGCAAGACCGAGCGAGAGCGCTATGAGCGACAGCGACGCGAGGGCAACGGGCCATCCCACCACGTTCAGCGCAGGCGAGCCGGCATCGGGCACGCACCCACGATAGGCAGAGCTGACCGTCCGCCTGCGAAACCTGGTTTCATGAACCCGTGGAAGAACTCTTGAAACTCGAAGCGCTGGCGCGAACCCTCGAGCCCGATGCGAGCGAACGTGGCCGGTTGATCGAAGCAGCCATCGGCTACGCAGAGGACTTCTTGGTACGCCTGCCCGAGCTCCCCGGGTATGTCGAAGACGACGACCGCGCGCTGGAAGCGCTGCCGGTGCCGATCGTCCGCGAGGAACCCGACGGACTCACCGCCACCCTCGAAACATTGTGGGAAGGTGTCGACCGAATTGGCGTCAACGAGATGGCAGGCCATTTCTTCGGCTTCATTCCCGGACCATCCTTGTACGCATCGGCCGTCGCCGACTACCTCGCAACCGTCACGAACCGCTATGCGGGTGTCTACTTCGGAAGCCCCGGCGCGGTCAGGCTCCAACGGCGGCTCCTCGAATGGCTCGGCGCACACTCCGGGTACCCGGCCGACGCCGGGGGCGACTTCACGTCGGGCGGCAGCACCGCCAATCTCATCGCCATCGTGACCGCCCGCGATGCCGCAACCACCGACCCGGCCGAGTACTCACGGTTGACGGTGTACGTGACGGAGCACACCCACCATTCGATTCACAAGGCCTTGCGAATCGCCGGCCTCGGGCGCGCCCCAGTCCGAACGGTCCCGGTGGACGAACGATTCCGGATGGACACGGACTCCCTCGAACGCCAGGTTGCCGCCGACGACGCAGCCGGGTTGAGACCGTGGCTGGTGATTGGGTCCGCAGGCACGACGGACACCGGATCGATCGACCCCCTAGCCGACATCGCGGAGATCGCAGAGCGCCATGACCTGTGGTTCCACGTCGACGGTGCCTACGGGGGAGCGTTCGTCCTGTGCGAGGAGGGACGGCGGCGGCTGGCGGGAATCGAGCGTTCACACTCACTGGTCATGGATCCGCACAAAGGCATGTTCGTGCCGCATGGCACGGGCGTCGTTCTGGTGAAGGATCGCTCGGCGATGGCCCGATCGCACGGGTACCGGGGGGCTTACATGCAGGACGCCGATCACGACGAACCGTCGCCGGCCGATCTCTCACCGGAGTTGTCGAGACCGAATCGGGTTCTGAGGGTGTGGCTTCCGCTCAGGCTCCACGGGGTTGCCCCGTTTCGCGCAGCCCTCGAAGAGAAGCTGACCCTCGCCCGGCTTCTCCACCAGAAGCTCACGGAGATCCCCGACGTCGAGGTTGGACCGGAGCCGGACCTGTCGGTCGTGACGTTCTGGTGCAGCGACGACGAGGCCACCCGCCGCCTCCACCACATGCTCACGGCAGACGGCCGGGCATTCCTGTCGTCGACGTCGATTGCCGGCCGCTACACGCTGCGGATCGCGGTGCTCAACGCCCGCACCCACCTCGAACACATAGAACGAGCCCTGGACGCCATCCGGGAGCTGACGCTGCTTGCACTCCGTAACCAAGGCTGACTTGGGATCAACTCGGTCCAGAGATGAGGTCTTTCACGAACTCGGCGCGTTCGGCAATGTCAGCTTGGGGCACCTCGACGAGTTGGTACCCGAGGTCCGAGTAAACGGTGACGAGGAGATCGTGGAACCCTGCGATCATCGAATAGGTCGCCTGCCGCATGTCGTCGGTCTTGTAGATCTCCTCCCATGGAGTCAGGAGGAACACGGGGTCGGCGTAGCGGCGAAGACGGCTCTGTTCCATCGCCGGTCCGGGATCGAGGCCGAAGCCGAGGGCGTAGGCAGCGCAGTCGGGGATCCCGCGATCGTAGGGCGGCAAGTCGACAGCGAAGGTTCGGTCATACGACTCCACGGACCGGTCGAGCAGCCGCGACACGAACTCGTCGGGCCGTCCGTCTAGGGAATGCTCCCCCGTCGCTTCCCGATGCTCGGTGATCAGCGCCGGCTCCGGTACGACCGCGCCGATTCCAGAGAGTCCCCCGAGCAGCGCCGTCTTCCCCGTTCCCGGGGCCCCTGTGATCACGTACCCCTTCACCATGGATTCCAAGCTACCGCCAACCCAGGGTTGAGGAGGTGAATATCCACGCATCCAACCCTGGGTTGAGGAAGTGGAAATCCACGCAACCAACCCAGGGTTGAGGACGTGGAAATCCACGCAACCAACCCAGGGTTGAGGGGTTTCGGTTAACGGTGGGAGGTGGGGGCTCGTAGGGTCTGTGTTCATGGACAACGGAACACGCAACTCTTCGATCGGGATCGTGGCTGCGCTGGTGCTGGGGGCGCTGGTGGCGCTGGCCGGCAGTCAGGGGAGCGCCACCGTAGGAACCGTGGCGGTGTTCGCCGTCTGTTCCCTCGTCGCCTACGCGATCAACTGGATCGCATTCGTCCCAGCCAACGCCGCCAAGACGGAACGGTTCTACGACCTCACCGGCAGCATCACCTATCTCGCTGTTGTGATCACCGCTGTCGCTTTCAGTGGCGACCTCGATGCCCGGGCACTGATCGTGGCCGCCATGGTGACCGTGTGGACCGTCCGACTCGGTTCGTTTCTCTTCCGACGAATCCGGCGCGACGGCAAGGACGGACGGTTCGACGAGATCAAACAGTCGAGCCTGCGATTCTTCATGACCTGGACCCTTCAGGGCCTGTGGGTGCTTCTGACCGCGGCGGCCGCGCTCGGGATCATCACCGCCACCGACCGCACGCCGATGGAATGGGTCGGATGGCTGGGCGTGGCCGTCTGGCTCGCCGGTTTTGCGATCGAGGTCGTTTCCGACAGCCAGAAGTCGGCCTTCAAGCGAGATCCCGCCAACGAAGGGAAGTTCATCGACACCGGACTGTGGGCGTGGTCACGTCATCCCAACTACTTCGGTGAGATCACGCTCTGGGTGGGAGTCGCCATCCTGGCCGGGCCGATCCTGTCGGGGTGGCGGTGGTTCCTGCTCGTCTCGCCGCTGTTCGTCTGGCTCCTGATCACCCGCGTCAGCGGCGTCCCCATGCTCGAGGCCAGGGCCGACAAGCGATGGGGAGACGATCCGGCGTATCAGGAGTACAAACGCAAGACCCCCGTCTTGGTCCTCCGGCCGCCCTCACGCTGAGCAGCAAGGGCTTCAACCGCCGACGTACTCGGCGAGGTGTTGCCCGGTCAACGTGGCCGCGCCGGCCACCAAATCGGCCGGCGTCCCTTCGAAGACGACGCGTCCGCCGTCGTGACCGGCACCGGGACCGAGGTCGATGATCCAGTCGCCGTGGGCCATCACCGCCTGATGGTGTTCGATCACGATCACGGACCGGCCCGAGTCGACGAGACGATCGAGCAGTTCGAGCAATCGCTCCACGTCGGCGAGGTGCAGACCGCTCGTTGGTTCGTCGAGAACGTACACGCCGCCGTCGGTCGCCATCTGGATGGCGAGCTTGAGTCGCTGCCTCTCCCCTCCCGACAGGGTGTTCAGCGGTTGACCGAGGCTCAGATATCCGAGCCCGACGTCGGCCATCCGCCCCAGGATCTTGGAGACAGCGGGGATCTTCGACTCCCCCTCTGCGAAGAACCCGAGCGCCTCCTCGACCGGCATCGCCAACACCTCGGTGATGTCTTTGCCGGCGAGCTTGTATTGCAGCACGCTCTGCTCGAACCGTTTGCCTTCGCACTCCTCGCAGGGAGTGGAGACGGTGTCCATGAACCCGAGTTGGGTGTCGATGACCCCCGCCCCGTTGCACACCGGGCACGCGCCCTCCGAGTTCGAGCTGAACAGAGCCGGTTTGACTCCGTTCGCTTTGGCAAAGGCCTTCCGGATCGGCTCGAGCATGTCGGTGTAGGTGGCTGGGTTCGACCGACGCGAGCCACGGATCGGCGTCTGGTCGATGGACACCACATCCGGCACGCCGCGCAGCGATCCGTGAATGAGTGAGCTCTTGCCGGAACCCGCAACGCCGGTGATGACGCACAACACACCGAGAGGCACGTCGACATCGACGTTCTGGAGGTTGTGGAGCGTGGCGTTGCGGATCGGGAGCGCGCTCGACGACGTCCGGGTTTCGGGTTTGAGCCGAGCCCGGTATTCGAGGTGGCGCCCGGTGAGCGTGTCACTCGCCCGCAACCCGTCGAGAGTGCCCTCGTAGACCACCTCTCCACCGGCCCCGCCGGCGCCCGGACCGAGATCGACTACGTGATCGGCGATGGTGATGACCTCCGGCTTGTGCTCGACCACCAGCACCGTGTTGCCCTTGTCCCG
>JAOUGY010000445.1 GCA_029865445.1 Acidimicrobiia bacterium
GCTCCCATAGACTCGCCTCGATGAGCCCGCTCTGCTGTCTGTTCGTGCCGGGCGACCGGCCCTACATGCTGGCCGCCGCTGCCACGGGCGGCGCTGATGCGCTCATCGTGGGTTGCGCATCCTCGACACTGTCTCACAGACGGTGTAGGTGAGGATCAGGTGACGTTCGGGGCGTTCCAAACCGACCCGACCGTGCTCGGCGTGGTCACCGCTTCCACATCCTACCTACCCGTCCCACACCGTCACCCGGTCGCGCGAATCTGTTGGCGGCGGAATGCGCCGACCTTCGGCCGCGCGCAGCGGTCGAGCGCCTGAGCCCTGAGCGCAATCCCCCCAGCTCCTTCGCTGTCGGCGATAGCCTGAATCCCGGGCACATCTGGGGGATCATCACAGCCACGAGGACGGTCGTGATGCGGACGACCCGAGGAACGACGCAACTTCACCAGCTCGACCGGGATCGCCCGCTTCCTGTCCGCACCCGCTTCCGGTCGGCGTCGGAGACCCGGTCGAAGAACCGTCCCTCCGGTCGGGGTCGAGCGAGCCGATGGTCCTGCTCCGATGGAGGAGGGTGATGCGGTGGGCGACACCCGCCGACCGGTCGAGGTGTTGGCCGGACACGAGCACGGCGGCACCCCGTTCCGCAGAGTTCCGTAGAAGGTCCCGGGGTTTTGGAGGCCCTCTTGCAGGGCGCTGCCGGGTGTTTCACCTGCCGGCTTTCCAGGGTTGGTGGAGGGCCGACAGCTCGTCCAACCGGGACAGCAGCTTGTCGAGCAACCGCTCCAAGTCCTCCCCTTCGGCCGGTGAGAGTCCATCCAGCATGGATCGGTAGACCGACAGGCTGGTGGTGAAGGCCTCGTCGACCAGGGTTCGGCCGGCGTCGGTGATCCCCAACCTGATCGTCCTCCGATCGCTGGGGTCGGGAGTGCGTTCGATGAGGCCTTGCCGCTCGAGTCGATCGAGTTTGCCGGTCATCCCCGATGGTGAGGTCAGAAGCTGCTGGGCGACCTGGAGTGGGGTGAGGGGTGTGGGCTCGACGCGTCGCAGCAGGGCGAGGACCTCATAGTCTCCGCGTCGGCGCAATCCGCAGGCGATGGCGGTCCTGTCCAGGATCTCCTCGGCCAACCGGCCGCACCAGATCAAACGATGGGCGACCGCCAGACCAAGCAGGTCCTGATCTGGACGGAGGTGGCTCCAACCGTCCACCGTCTCGCGTGAGAAGTTCATTCGGGTCATATCACCACACTGGTTGACGTATTACTTGCACGCACGTATAGTACGCCAACGAAACATAGATCGCCAGGGGTAAAGCCCTCCCGGTCTCGACCGAGAGGACACCCCGATCATGGCGATGACCACCGCACCACCCAGCGTCTCACCCGGCGCGCCGACTCCGATCGATCCGCTCAGGAAGACCGCCTTCTGGGCCGGTGCGCTCTACCTGACCTCATTCGTTTCGATCCCGACACTCATCCTGTATGGCCCGGCGAAAGAGGCGGGATACATCGCCGGCCTCGGTCCGGACACCGGAGTGCTCATCGGCGGGATCCTCGAGCTGATCGTTGGCCTCGCTGGCATCGGTACTGCGGTGGTCCTCTACCGGGTTCTGAAGAGGCAGAACCAGGCCGCCGCCCTGGGTCTCGTCGCTTCACGCGTGCTCGAGGGAGCCCTCATCTTCGCGGGAGTCGCCAGCATTCTCACCCTCGTGGCCCTGCGGCAGGCGGGCGTCGGCGCCGACGGACTGGTCACCGGCCAGGCCCTCGTCGGGCTCTACGACAAGACGTTCCTCGTATCCCAGAGCCTCATCCCTGCGGTGAACGCCCTGTTGCTCGGCTCGTTGTTGTACTCGTCGCGTCTGGTGCCGCGTGTGCTTCCGATGCTCGGGCTCATCGGAGCGCCGTTGCTTCTCGTCGGCACCATCGGCACGTTGCTCGGCGCATGGGACGCCTCGTCAGCGCCCACCGTGCTCCTCGCGCTCCCCATCGCGACCTGGGAGTTCTCGCTTGGTGTCTACCTGGTGATGAAGGGTTTCCGACCCTCGCCTATCACCGAGGACATCGCCAGATGACCACGTACGACACGGACCATCGGGCCCTTCCCGAGCCACGTCGAACGGAGATGGCCGGATGACCACACAACCCTCTGCCTACCCTGCTCGCCTGAGCATCGACTATCCGGAGAAACTGGATCGGGTCTCGACCTTCTTCCGTCTCATCTTCTCGATCCCGATTCTCGTCATCCTCTCCCTCCTCACCGCCACCGCAAGCGACACCGTCACCGTGATCACCGACAGCGGAGAGGTGGTGTCCAGGGTCACCAGGACGGGCTTGGGGATCACAGGAGGGCTGTTCGTGGCGACGATGCTGATGATCGTCGTCAGGCAGCGCTATCCACGGTGGTGGTTCGACTTCGCCCTGGCCCTGAACAGGTTCTCGACCCGTGTCGGTACGTATGCGGCACTCCTGACCGATCGATATCCCGCGACCGAGGACGAGCAGTCGGTTCATCTCGACCTCGACTACCCCGCGGTGGAACGGGATCTGAACCGATGGATGCCGCTGGTCAAATGGCTCCTGGCCATCCCCCACTACATCGTCCTGGCCGTGCTGGCGATCGGAGCGATCTTGGCGATCATCGCCGCCTGGTTCGCCATCCTCTTCACCGGTCGCTACCCGCGGGCGCTGTTCGACTACGTGGTCGGAGTGGGGAGGTGGGCTCTGAGAGTCCAGGCCTACGCCACGCTGCTCATCACCGACCGATACCCGCCCTTCAGCCTGCAATAGACCAGACACGAAACGAGACCACATGACCCCGGACCCAACAGTCACCCCCGTAGCCGACTCGCCCGTGGAGAGCCCGACATCAGATGCCCCATCCCGGCCCGTCACGATGCGAGCGATCGTCCAGGA
>JAOUGY010000120.1 GCA_029865445.1 Acidimicrobiia bacterium
CGGGATTCGGCGGGATCTGGCTCCAGGAATCGAGAGCCGCCAGGTACGCGTCCTGAATGGCGTCCTCGACGAGATCGAAGTCTCTGAAAGTCCGAACCAGTCCGGCGAAGACCCTTCCATGCTCGCGGCGAAAGACCTCGGCGACGGCATCGACCTCCACCACCTTCAGTTGACCAAGGCCTCGTAGTCGAAGACCGGGCGAACCTCGACCGTTCCGTAGCGAGCACCCGGTATGCCGGCCGCCACCGCAAGAGCGTGATCGAGGTCGCGACACTCGCACAGATAGAAGCCACCGATCTGCTCGGCAATCTCCGCGAAAGGACCGTCACTGATCACCACCTCGCCTCCTCGCACACCGACCGTCGTTCCGATGTCGGCTGGCTGGAGCGCCTCACCGGCGAGGAACACGCCGTCGGCGACGAGACGCTCCTTGTATCTGAGGTACTCGGTCTGATGAGCCGCGATGTCTTCGGCCGACCAGTCTTCGTCCATGTACGTCTCGGGCAGGTGGAGCAGAAGCACGTATTTCATGACCCTCTCTCGATCGTTGTCAGGACCATCCTCGACAGCCCGTCAATCATCGAGCGTCACCTCGACACATCCCGACCGGTATGCGACCTCGGTGCCGGCCTCGAGTTCCCATCGGACCCAGAACCGATTGGGTGCGCCCGCCAGGGCTTCACCGGGAAAGAGTACGGTCAGCGAGCCCGATCCGCTCGGCCCGGTCCTGATGACACCTTCGGGCACCGCAATCGAACCGAGAGCGCAATCCGGTGTCGAGAAGACGTGTCCGATCACGGAATAGGTGGTCTCGGCCCGCGCTCCAGCAACGACGTGGCGTTCCATCGCACCACGATTGACACCGTGCGTCACGTCGAGAACGCGACCGACCTCGAGCGGAGGATGTCCCTCGAGACCGATCGCTTCGTATGTGGTGTGTGCCACCGACGGTGAGGCCATCGCCGGGGCCGCCACCGCTAACAAACCGAGGATCATCAAGCCGATGAGCCGTCCCATGTTGGTCTCCTCTTCTGTCCGGATCGGGCGACCCGGACAGAAGAGCTACGAACGAACGGAACTCAGATCGACGAGGATCTGCGAAACAGCCGGCGACCCTCAGCTGACAAAGCGGATGGTGAACGGGTAGCGGTACTGCTCGCCGTTGGCAGCCTTGACCGAGGCAACGATCACCAGCACGAACCAGGCGATCAGGACGGCCGGGAGCAGCAGGAAGCCCACCAAGAGCAGAAGGGAGACCGCTGCCACCACGGAGTAGAGGAAGAACGAGATGTTGAAGTTCAGCGCTTCCTTGGCCTGAGCCTCGACGACGGGGTCGTCCTTCCACACGAGCCAGGCGACCAGCGGTCCGATCACCGACGGCACCCCCGCCAGCATGACGAGCGCCGAGAGATGCGAGAGCATCGACTTGTTGTTCGTGTCCATGACCGTTCCTGTCGTCGTCGCCGACATTGTTTCACTCCTTGTTCTCAACTCCCTCCAGCATGAGGGTCGCGACTCCCCACGACAACCAGGGGTTCCCCCAGACCCTCCCTGAGACCCCGGTCAGCGGTGAGGGGCCAGCAGGAGGGTTTGGGTGGCTCTGCCCACCGGCCCATCGACGTCGAACAGCTCGGCGTCGGCGAGCCCCACCCCATCCGGTTGCCAGTGCGACACCACCCGTGAGCCGATCCACTCGCCCACGGGCTCGCGGTGCACAGAGATCGAGAGATCCGCATTCAGGAACGACACGCGATCGAGATAGTCGTTGTAGCTGACCCCATTCCCGCAGTCGGCTACCACCGCCAAACGCTGGAAGCCAGTGGGATTCTCGTCGGGAAGGATCGGAACCGAACGGATCCAGACCGTGGTTGGGCCACCCTTCCCCAACGATTGAGCGGGGTCGTACCTGGTTTCGACGGATGATGGGAACGCCACCAGGTCGTGTCGCGTCTCTTGGATCGGGAAGGGACCTGGGACCGACACCCCGAAGTCGGGACTGTCGACGGCGGCGGTCGAGAGTTCGAACTGGGGGAGGGTCCTCAGGTGAAGAGCCCTTCCAACAGCCAGGGTCCGGGTGTCATCGAAAAGTTCGACCTCCGTGGTGATCACGGATCGGCCCGGACGGACCACCGTTGAACGTACCCGGAATCCGCTGATTGGAATGGGTCGGATCAGTTCGACGTGCAGACGAGCGAGGCGACCATTCCGTACCCGGCGCTCTGCTTCGCGTGCCATCGCGGCGATCGGCGGGCCGGCGTGGCAGGCCGATGCATCCCACGGGCCCCGGCACAGGTCGGTGGGGCGAAACCAACCACCGTCGAAAACGAGATACGAATCGGCCACCTCGTGACAATACGTGGCGGCGGCCGTGGCCGGGAAGCGACCGGTGAGACCTAGGCTGAGCGGATGGCCCCCACCGACGTGATCGAGCACGCGCTCGAACCCGAACGCGCAGTGGCGCGGCGCGGGATGGCACTCATCGCACGCCAGCTCCGCAGGGCACGCCGCGAGTTCACCTTGGGGGCAGTGGGCACGGTCGTGTATGCGGTCACGACCATCGTCTCCTCCTACGTCATCGGCTGGGCGACCGACTCTGTACTGCTGCCCGCGGCAGATCGAGGCGATGTCACCACGGCGTCCCTGACGGGGGTGGCGCTCGCCATTCTGGGCGTCGCCGTCTTTCGGGGTGCCGGCATCGCATTCCGTCGCATTGGGGCCTACGCCGCCCAGTATCGCCTGCAGCAACGCGACCGGGTCGACGTGACCGATCGACTCCTCGACCTCCCCGTCGAATGGCACCGCCGCCATCCCACCGGGGAGTTGCTCTCGATCGTGAATGCCGACGCCGAAGCAGCATCCTCGGTGGCCGCGCCACTGCCCATGGCGTTCGGCGTGCTCGTGATGCTGGCCATCACGAGCGTCCTCTTGGTGATGACCGACCCGTTCCTGGCGCTCATCGGCTTCGCGGTCGGCCCTGCCATTGCCATCTCCAACGTCGCCTTCCAGCGACGCATGCGCGTCGTGGTCGCGCAGGCTCAGCAGCTGCGGGCGGAGGTCAGCGAGATCGCTCACGAGTCTTTCGACGCCGCTCTCGTGGTGAAGACGCTGGGTCGCGAGGACATCGAGGTGGGACGCTTCGGGGCGCGATCGGATGACCTGAGGGACCGAATGGTCGAGGTCGGTCGTATCAGAGCCGTGTTCGATCCCCTGATGGAGGCGCTTCCCAGCATCGGCGTCCTGGCGGTCCTGTACGTCGGAGCGTTGAGGGTCGACCAGGGCCTTCTGACGGCCGGCACCCTCGTCACGTTTGCGTACCTGTTCCGATTGGTGGCGCTCCCCATGCGGGTGTTCGCGTGGCTCCTCGCCGACCTGCCACGGGCGACCGTCGGCTGGAAGAGAATCGAGGCGGTCGCCGAAGCCCCCGGCCTCATCGAGTACGGCAAAGGACGCCTGGAGACCGAGGGCGGCGCCACGGCCGCGGTCGACGATGTCGCCTATCGATACCGGGACGAAGCAGAGGGGCGAGGGATCTCGTCGATCTCGCTGGACATCCCGCCCCGGTCCACGGTCGCCCTGGTGGGACCGACAGGGTCCGGCAAGTCGACGATCGCCTATCTGCTCGTCCGTTTGTTCGACCCTGATCAGGGTCGTGTCTGCCTCGACGGGCAAGGTCTTCTCGATCTCGATCGAGGCGAGATTCCTCGACACACCGCCCTCGTGTTTCAAGAGCCGTTCCTCTTCGACGACACGGTGCGGGCCAACATCACGCTCGGCGCCGACTACGACGACGAGGCCGTCCAGCGGGCGGCCACCCTCGCGCTTGCACACGGATTCGTCTCGAGCCTTCCCCAGGGCTACGACACGATCATCGGTGAGCGCGGGGCCACCCTCTCGGGAGGCCAGCGTCAGCGGATCGCGCTGGCCCGGGCACTCGTCCGCAACCCCCGTCTGCTCGTGTTGGACGACGCCACGTCGGCGGTGGACCCGGCAGTGGAGGCGGAGATCCTCGACGGGCTCCGGACGCTCGACACGAGCGTGGTCATCGTGGCCTACCGCCGGTCTTCGATCCTCCTCGCCGACAGCGTCATCTTCGTCGAGGACGGGAGGGTGACCGGTCGTGGCAGTCACGACGAGCTCTACGCCCGACTTCCCCCGTACGCCGAGCTGATAGACGCCTACGAGCGGGAAGAACACGATGAGTGAGCGTTCGGCCGGCGCAACCATTCGGCGTGGCCTCCGCCTCTCGCCCGAGCTACGGCGCGGCCTCCCCATGACTCTCCTGCTGGCTGTGGTCGCCACCGCGGGGAGAGTGATCGTTCCCATCGCCGTCCAGCAGGTGATCGACAAGGGCATCGGATCCGCCGGGGTCGACATGGGGTTTGTCGGGGCCATGGTGGCTGGGGCCCTCGGCGCGGTGCTCATCACGGCTCTGGCCACGGCGGGCATGCACATACGGCTCGCCAAGGTATCGGAGACCGCTCTGTCCGGGGTACGGGTGAGAGCGTTCCGCCACATCCATGACCTCTCGATGCTCCATCAGGCATCCGAACAGCGTGGGGCACTGGTCGCCCGGGTCACGTCTGATGTCGACGAGATCAGCCGCTTCATGCAATGGGGCGGTCTGATGCTCGTCACCAACGGCGGGCAGGCGCTCCTCGCGTTGATCGTGATGTTGGTCTACTCCGTGCCATTGGGTTTGGCCGTCGTCGCCATTCTCCCTGTGATCATCTGGACGTTGCGATGGTTCCAGCGCAGACTCGACGTCGCCTACCGCATCGTGAGGGAGCGGGTGGCAAGGATGCTGGCCGTTCTGGCCGAGACCGTGGTGGGAGCGCCGGTGATCCGGGCCTACGGCGCGGAGGATCGCTCCCGGGTTCGATTGGGGGACGTGATCGAAGACCACCGGTCGGCCGCTGTGCGTGCGGGCTCGATCTCCGGCGCCTTCTCGGGCACAGGCGAGCTTCTGTCTGCGCTCGTGATCGCCGCAGTGTTCGTGGTGGGGGCGATCCTCGCGGCCGACGGGCGGGTTTCGGTCGGCACGGTGGTTGCATTCCTTTTCCTCGCCCAGCTTTTCGTGCAACCCGTTCAGATGTTGGGGGAAGCGGTCAACGAGGCTCAGACCGCGGCGGCGGGGTGGAGGCGAGTCCTCGCCATCCTCGACATCGAACCAGACGTGTCGGATCCCGGTCCCGACGGCGTGGACCTGCCCCACGAGCCGCTCTCGGTTGGGTTCCGCGGTGTCGATTTCTCGTATTCGGACGGCGGGCCTCTCGCCCTCGTCGATGTGAGTACCGAGATCCTCCCCCGCACGAAGGTCGCCGTGGTGGGCGAGACCGGATCGGGGAAGACGACCTTCGCCAAGCTGTTGACCCGGCTCATGGACCCGGTCGAGGGCGTGGTGGAGATCGGCGGCAACGACGCCCGCACGATCCGCTTTCGCTCACTTCGGGACAGGGTGGTCCTGGTACCCCAGGAAGGCATGTTGTTTCGAGGGACCATCGGCGACAACGTCCGGATGGGCGACCCCGACGCCGGCGACGACCGGGTTCTCGCCGCCTTCAGACGATTGGGTCTGGCGGACTGGCTGGCCGAGATGCCGGCCGGACTTGCCACCGAAGTCGGGGAACGCGGGAGCGCGTTGTCGGTCGGCGAACGTCAGCTGGTGACTCTGGTGCGCGCCGCTATCGCCGATCCGGAGTTGCTCGTCCTCGACGAGGCAACGTCGGCTGTGGACCCTGCGACCGAGGTGAGAATCAACCGGGCGCTCGGGGAGCTGACGTCGGGGCGGACCGTGGTCACCATCGCCCACCGGCTATCGACCGCCGAAGCGGCCGACCGCATCCTCGTGTTCGACTCGGGTCGCATCGCCGAGGACGGGTCACATGCAGAGCTCGTATCGGCAGGAGGTCCCTACTCCCGCATGTTCTCGGCTTGGCGACGAGGAACATCGAGCGTTCTCGAACGGGACTGACCAGAGGCCCTCGCTTCGCTCGGGCCGTCAGCAAGTCAGCAAGTCAGCAGGTCAGCAAGTCGATCGTCTCAACCGGTCGGGGAGGAAATCCGTTCGAGGCGGGGAGCAAAAGGCTGGAGACTGGAGACTGGGGACTGGTGACTGGGGACTGGGTGCTGGAAAACCACGTGCTCCCCTCCGAGACTTTCGGCGTCAACGGCGAATCGGGCTGCAAGACTCCCAACGCACATCGGAGAGTGAATCGGGGCAGGTGCAATGACGAGAACCCACCGCGCGTTGCGACTCACGGCGTTTCGGCGCGTCGGTGAGAACCGCCGGCTACGCCGGTCGTTCATCTCGTTTCTCATGTTCTCGATCTCGGAGTTCGGAACCTGGGTCACGGTCCTCGTCTACGCGTACGCGGTTGGGGACGCCAACACCGTGGCTCTCGTCGCCGTGGCCCAACTCGTCCCGGCAGCGCTGCTCGCCCCGTTTCTCAGCTCGGCGTTGGAACGCCTCCCGAGGGCGACGGCCGCCATGACCGCCTACGGGTCGCAGGCCGTGGCGCTGGGTGCAACCGCTACCGCAATGGCCGTCGAAGCCGACCCGATCCTCACATTCACCCTCGCCGCCCTGGCGAATGTCACTGTCAGCATGGGCCGCCCCGCCCACAACAGCCTGGTCCCCGAACTGGTCGACGAGCCGAGCCATCTGGTCGCTGCCAACGTCGTCACCACGTCGATCGAGAACCTGGGTGTTTTTGCCGGGCCGGCGTTGGCGGGGTTCGTCATGGGGCTGGCGAGTCCCGCCACCGCCCTGGCCGTGCTGGCCATCGGGCTCGCGTTGGGCACTCTGGTACTCATCACGGTCCCGCGCCGGAGACACGAGCGGAGCACGGCCGAGGAGGACACCGGCGCGTCGGGATTCGTGCTCAAGCACCACAAGGATGCGACGCCGTTTGTCATCATCGGCTCTACGCATCAGATCGCAATCGGCGCGCTGGACGTGCTCATCGTCTTGCTCGCAGTCGACGTCCTCGGTGTCGGCGATTCTGGAGCGGGCTACCTCAACGCCGCACTGGGCCTCGGTGGCGTCCTCGGAGGCATCGCCGCCGCATCGATCGTCGGCCGGACCAGGCTCACACCGGCGCTGGGCCTGGGTGTCGCTCTGCGAGCTTCATCCCTGCTGGCGATTGGTTTCCTGCCGGGGGCAGCTCTGTTCCTCGCAGGCGCCGGTGTCGGGACATCGATTCTCGACGTGGCTTCCCGCACCCTGATCCAGCGCAGTGTGCCGGTGTCGGTGATGCCGCGCGTGTTCGGATTGGTCGAATCGGGCTCGATGTGGTCACTTGCACTCGGGTCGCTGGTGGCCGCTCCGCTCGCCACACTCGTCGGTATCCCGCTCGCCTTCTCGATCATGGGCCTCGTCCAACCCACCATCGCCCTGGTTGCCTGGCGGTGGTTACGGCGCAGCGAGCGGGCGGCTGTGGTCCACCTCGAAGCCCTCGAGACCCTCATGGCCGTCGAGTTGTTCGCCGAACTGGAACCGGCGTCGCTCGAGGCGCTGGCGCGGGTCGCCGAGCCCCAGGAGGCAACGGATGGTGCCGTCATCATCAAGGAAGGCGAAAGGGGAAACGACATGTGGATCGTGGAGTCGGGGCGGGTCGCGGTGACGAGGGAAGGACGGACCGTTCGATCTCTGGGCCGGGGAGAGGTGGTAGGCGAGATCGCCCTCCTCAGCGACCGTCTCCGGATCGCCACGGTCACGGCAGAGGAGAAGGTGAAGCTGCTCAGAATCGATCGCGACGGATTCATCGGCGCGCTGTCCACCAATCAGGCAACCAGCCGGGCCTTCCGGGAACTCGCTCTCTCCCGGACGACTGAGACTCTGGGAGAGTGATCAGTCGATCGGCAGGTCACAGACCTCGACGACTCCCATTCGCTCGAACATCGCCCGCCACTCGTCGTTGCCCACACCCAAGGCCGAGGCGGACCGGAGCGCCAAAGCGTGGTCGTAGGGCGGCCCGGTCGCCGCATGGTGTTCGATCGCCGCGACGATGAGGCGCTCGGCTCCCGCTCGGTCCCCGGCCAGCGCTTGGGCGTGGCTCCGGAGCCGGAACAAGTCGGGTCGATCACCCAGGTCTTCGAGGATGGACTCGGCGGACGCGTGGTGGCGACCACTCAACGCGACTTCGACCTGACGAATCCGGGCTTCTCCGGCGAGGGCCGATGCGCCGATGGACTCGAAACGAGCGAGGGCATCCGCCAGCCGGTCCCCTGCCAGATCCAGATCGCCACGACGCTGTGCCAGCCTGCCCAGGTTCGACGTGGCGAGGGCCACCCCGATGGCGTAGCCCCGTTCTGCCCATGTCGCGTAGGCGCGGTCGAACAGTGCCTCGGCTTCCGCCCATCGCCCCTGGTCCGACCGGATCTCGGCGAGGTTGTTCTCGGCCGTCGCCACAATCACCACATCGCCGGCGCGGCCGGCAGCTTCCCGGGACCTCGAATAGAGGTCGGCGGCTTCGGCCCAGTCTCCGGAGTAGTACGAGTCGATACCGAGGTTGTTGAGCGCCTTTCCCGCTGCCGCCCAGTCGCCCAGCCCTTCGAAGATCTCCACCGCTTGGAGGGCGTGAACGCGGCCGGGCTCTCCCAACTGGGTGAGGTTGAGGGATAGGACGTAGCAAGCGTGCCCCAGATTGGACGGTGCCACGTCGGCCCCATCGATGACGTCGCGGCAGATCCGAGCCGAGCTCGCGAAGTCACCCTGCCGGTAGCGAATTCCGGCCAACATCATCGCTGCCTCGGCACCCAGGTCGCCCATCTCGGAGAGGATTCCGGCAGCACCGTCGAGATCACCCCGCTTCTCGAGGAGCCGGGCACGCGCAACCGCTACATCGCCACGGCGCAGGGCCGGACCGACGCGGTCCGCGATGTCGAGACCGAACTCCGCCGCCTCGAAATCACCCGCGAGGTCTGCCGACCCGGCCAAATCGAGCGCCACACGAACGACGTCGCCTGCGTCCATCCGTTCGAGATGATTGGACGCCTCGAGCGCTCTTCTGAAGAACTCCACTGCTTCCCGCGGTGCCCACGAATCCGCGGCACGCTGCCCGGCGATCACCGAGTACTCCCACGCTTTGGCATGGTTCGAAGCTTCCGTGAAATGGAGTGACAACGACGCAGAGAACCTCGGGGCCCGGTGGCGGGCCCGTCTCTCGATCGCCTCCGCCACCGATCCGTGCACCTCCCGACGACGACGATAGGGCAACCCCGCGTACGCCACCTCCCTGACCAGGTCCTGGTGGAACGAGACTCGGCCCATGTGTGAAACCGACATGAACTCACCAACCGCCGCCCACAAGTCGGGATCGTCAACCCCCTCACCGAGAGGTCCGAGAGCGTCGGCGAGGAGGTCCAGGTCGAACTCGTCCCCAAGAACCGAGGCGAAGCGAAGGAAGCGGCGCTCCCTTGGGCCGATCCGATCGACGCGGCCGGCTATGAGACGTTCCACGGTGTCGGGGATGTCGCCGGAAGCACCGGCAGCGGCCAACTCGAGCGCAAAGAGAGGATTGCCTCCTGATCGTTCGGCGTGCGCAGTCGTCAGGTCGGGTGACAGGCCCGGAGCCGCGACATGAACGAGGCGGCGGGCCTCGTCGATGTCGAGAGGAGCCAGTTCCAAAACCTCGTTCGCCAGCTCCGGGTCCGACCGTGAAGCCACTATCCACAACCATGGTTGATCGGCCGTTCGCTCCATCATGATCTCCACGAGTTCGCGGGATGCCGGATCCATCCAGTCTGAGCCGTCGATCAGGACCAATACCGGCCCGGTGACGAGCTCGAGTGCCAGCTCGGCGAGGACGCGCCCTGTGGTCCGATTGACGAACCGCGGATCGAGGTCCTCGGTCTCGGGCGTAGGTGCGACCTTCGCCTCGGAAGCAGTAGCAATGAGCGGCAGCCAGGGACCAAGAGAGGGGGCGGACCGTTCCACGATTCGAGCCAGGGCCAGCCCGACTTCTTCCGCCGACGCTTCCAGGGGAATGCCGAACGCGGTCCTGACAAGCGTGCTCATGAGTCGGTACGGCGTCGTGCGGTCGTACTCCGACGCTCGCGCCACCACCACCCGGGCATCCGTCTCCGCGGCCGCGAACTCCTGCATCAGTCGAGACTTCCCGATGCCGGCAGGACCGACGAGTGCCACGACCGCTCCCCGGCCAGCCCGGCTCCTCGCCGACACGTCG
>JAOUGY010000446.1 GCA_029865445.1 Acidimicrobiia bacterium
ACAGCCCTGGACTGGTCCTGGGCCAAGCACCTCCCCCACACCCATGCCGATGGCGGCAACCTCGTGACGGCGGACATCGACGACCTGGCCACGGTCCTTCACCAGATAGCCAAGCCCCGGCTCGCCCACCTGGAACAGGCGACAATCACGTCACCCGTCTCCTTGCAGCGGGTGATGGTGGTTCTCGACGACTACGACCCCGACGGCGAGGCCGGCCGAAACGAGACCATCGAGGAACTCCTGCCGCGAGGACGGGACATCGGAGTGACGTTCGTGTGCGGTGTGCCCGACCCAACCAGGGTCCCGTCCATCGCCGACGTCACCATGTCGATCACAGGGCAAGAACTGACCGTCACCTCTGACGCTCCGGACGATGAACGCATAACGGCAGCTCCTCCACTCCCGCCCCTCGACCTGACAGCCCAGATCGCCCGGGTGATCGCACCCCTGAGACTGCGGGCCCGCACCGGCCGAGCCACCACCATCGACTCGGCGGGGCTCCTCGAGCTGCTCGAGATCGGCTTCCCATATGAGGTCGACACCCTCCAGCTCCGCCGTGATGCCGGACCATTGCAGACACCCATCGGGATCACCGAGGACGGCTCACCCGTCATGCTCGACCTCCGCGAATCGTCATCGGGCGGCATGGGACCGCATGGCATGCTGATCGGCGCCACCGGCTCGGGGAAGTCGGAACTCCTGCGGACACTCGTGCTCGGGCTCGCTGCTCGCAACGCACCGGAGGACCTCGCGTTCGTCGTCGTCGACTACAAGGGCGGTGCGACGTTCTCGAAACTGGACCGGCTACCGCACACGGCAGGCATGATCACCAACCTCGAGCGCGACCCGTCACTGACCGACCGCATGCTGGACGCGCTCCACGGCGAGCTGGAACGCCGTCAGCGTGTGCTCCACGATGCCGGGGGGTTCGACCGGGCTGACGAGTACCGCGCTCATCGCCGCGCCCACTCCGAGGCGGGGCTCGATCCCCTCCCGGCACTCCTGTTGGTCGTGGACGAGTTCTCGGAACTCCTGGCGGCCAAACCCGAGTTCGGTGACCTGTTCTCCACCATCGGGCGGGTGGGACGTTCGCTCGGCGTCCATCTGCTGGCCTCAACCCAGCGCCTCGAAGACGGGAGGATCCGGAAGCTGGAGGGACATCTTCGCTACCGGCTGTGCCTACGCACGTTCACGCCGGAGGAGTCGATGTCGGTGATCGGATCGAAGGCCGCCGCCGAGCTGCCCCCGATTCCCGGGGTCGGCTTCTTGAAGGTCGACGGCACCATGACCCCGTTCAAGGCCGGATTCGTGAACCGTCCGCTCCGAGGCAGCGACCGCTCGGAGATGGAACACGTGGTGGCGGCGCTGGAGGCCGTGGGTGACGCACCGGCCCGGCCGGTGTGGCTGGCCCCTTTGCCCGACTCGATCCGGCTCCATTCATCGGATCAGGTGGATCCGACGTCGACAGGCTGGCTCACAGTCGAGGTCGGCGTCGAGGACGACCCTCGCCGTCAACGCCAGAGCCCGTACACGCTCGACTTCTCCGGCGCCCGCGGCAACCTGGCAGTGCTGGGTGGCCCCCGATCCGGAAAGTCCAGCATGCTGCAAACCCTCGTCGGGGCGCTCGCCCTGACCCACAGCCCCCACCACGTCCAGATCTACGGGATCGACTTCGCCGGCGGTGGTCTGCACATGCTCGAGGATCTCCCCCATGTCGGAGCCGTGTTGTCGCGCAGTCACAAACAGGAGATCGCCAAGCTGTTGAGGCGTCTCCGACGACTCCTCGAAGAGCGCGCCGGCCTCTTCCGCGACCATCGGCTCACATCGATGAACGAGTTTCACCGGCTGCGTGACAGCGGGGTGATCTCCGATGAATTGGGTGAGGTCTTCGTGGTGATCGACAACTGGGGAGCCATGTGCACCGAGTTGACCGCCGATCAGATGGAGGTGGTCACAGAGGTCTTCTCGACCGGCCTCCACCACGGCGTCCACCTGGTCACGGCCACCCCCCGGTACCAGGACATCAAGCTGGGCATGCGAGACGCCATCTCCGGCCGGTTCGAGTTCCGGCTCACCGACCCTATCGACAGCGAGATCGACAGGACGCTGTCCCGCTCACTCCCCACCGACGTGCCCGGCCGCGGAATCGGTCACGACGCCCGCATCGTCCAGGTGAGCCTCCCGCGCCTCGAGTCGGGGGGTTTCGACGACATCGCCGCCATGTGCCGCGTTCGATGGCCCGACGCCCCATCGGCGCCGCCGGTCCGAGTGCTTCCCACCGTGGTCCGATCCAGCGAGCTGACGCCGACCGAACTCCCGTCGATCGGCATCGAAGAACACCGACTCTCACCCCACACCTTCGACCTGTTCGGGACCGATCCCCACCTGCTGGTCTTCGGAGACTCGGAGTCCGGCAAGACCAACGCGCTGGCTCAGATCATCCAGTCGATGACTCAGGCCTACACGGCCGATCAACTCCAGATAGCCGTGGTCGACTACCGGCGCAGGCTGGCCGGTGCGGTACCCGAGTCGCACAGGCTGGGGTTTGCGGCCACCCCGGAGTCGGCGGCCGTCATCGCCAGCAGGGTAGGGACCGACCTGTCGGGACGGCTTCTCCCCGACGACGTGAGCGTGCTCCGCCACGCCGGACCGGCGCTGGTGGTGGTCGTCGACGACTACGACCTCGTGGCGGGAGCGGCCGGAAACCCTCTGTCGCCGCTCGTCGACCATGTGGCCCAAGGTCGCGACCTCGGACTCCACCTGGTACTGGCGCGGCGCGTGGGCGGCGCCACCCGGTCATCGTTCGAGCCGCTGTTCCAACGGGTCCGCGAGGTTGGGACGCCCGGACTGATTCTCAGCGGTGACCCCGGCGAAGGACCACTCATCGGCGGT
>JAOUGY010000447.1 GCA_029865445.1 Acidimicrobiia bacterium
GCCAGCGAGGTCATCGCCGCCATTACCTGTCAGGTCGTTGCCGGGGTGCTCTCTCTGCCGGATGCTGGCTCGATGAAGACAGCGGAGGTAAGTGTGACTCGGATTCTCAAGGCGAATGCCTTGTTCAGCGGCGCGACGGGCGTCGTCTTCACGGGCGGTGGTTGGTGGCTCGGCTCTCTCCTCGAACTCGATCGAGTGTTCGTGATGGTGATGGGTGCGGGACTCGCGGTGTTCGCGGCCTTTGTGGTCAAGGTGAGTTCGAACCCACGTCGTGAGAGCGTGATGTTGGTGTTCGCTGCGGATTGCGCCTGGGTGATCGCATTTGTCGCGGTGGTGGTTGCCTTTCCCGCGGCGCTGAGCGATGCGGCGACGGTGGTGTTCGGAACTGCCACCGTGATCGTGTTGGGTTTTGCCGTGGCCGAGGGTCTGGCGCTGCGCGAGGCGGCCGCGGCATGAGACGCGAGTGGAGCAGGTGGGTCGACGCCAGTCCTGGCGAGGTTTGGAAGGTTGTGGCCGACCTCGACGCCTATCACCGGTACGTTCCGGCTCTCGTCGAGACGAAGGTGATTTCGGGCGAGGGCGTCGGAGCTTGCAGACGCTGCGAGGATCGTTCGGGCGCCGCCTGGCAGGAGACCTGCGTGGTGTGGGAGCCGGGCCACCGTTACGTGATCGATGTCGATGTGAAAACCTACCCATGGCGGCTCCGGATACTCCTGACGTCCTTTCGAGGGCACTGGAGCGTCAGCCCGGAGGGCTCGGGCGCGCGGATCGGGATCGCCTTCACTGCCGTCCCTCGCCGGGGATTTGGGTGGATGGTCAAGGCCGGGTTGGACCGGGCCGGAGTCGACGAGATCCTTCGTGGCTACGAGGTTGAACTGGACCGCATCGGTGCGTTGGGGAACGATCGAACGCCCCGTGACGTTGAAGAGTCCGACAGACCGGTACACTGAAGGTCCGTTCGAGGCGCAGGCTTCGTCGTGAGAGCCATCTGGAGGATGCTCGTGTCCCAGGTTCGCCGCGTCCGGCGCATCATCCGAAAAGTCGACTCGTGGACCGTGTTCAAGGTGTCCGCGATCTTCTGGGCTGTCGTGGGCCTGGCCTCGATTCTCGGATTTGTGATGTTCTGGTCCGTGATCGTCGCCTCCGGCATCCCTGACAAGCTGGTCGAAACGCTCACCAGCATCGGCCTGTTCGAGCAGGGCACCGACCCCTTCGCCAATTCCGATCGGTTCCTGCGAATCGCGATTTTCGGTTCGATCACGTTCTCTGTGATCGCCACCGGGCTGACGACGTTGTCGGCGGTGATGTACAACCTGATCTCCGACATCGTCGGAGGGATCGAGTTCGTCGTCCTGGAAGAGGTGCTCGCCCAGCCGGCGGCGGCTCCTCGCCCTCCGTTCCAACCGGCGCCCGCGCCGTCCAACGGCGGCTCCGCGGTCGACCTGCCGACTCAGGAGACCCCGGTCACAACCCGCCGCTAGACGCCGGGTCGTCGAGGTCGGCCTCGGCGAACACGAGTCCCAGCGATTCGCAGGCCTCGACGTATCGGTCGGCGTATTCCCACACCGGGGTGGGTGAGCTGATGTCCAGGCTGCACACCACCACCCCGGCCGCCAGGCACACCGTATCGAGGAAGTCCCGGTCGTCCACTGTGACCACCATGTGGTCGGTCGTGAATGCACCCGCCGCCGCGAACTGAGAGTCGCAGGGAACGGCTTCGTCGTCGGCCCACAGATGGCCGACCGGTTCCGGGAAGGGCCGGCTTTCGCCGGCACGGAGTGGGGCACCGGGCACGGTCCACGACGGAGTCGCCGATCCGCCGAGCCTCGCCGTCAGCGCTCTCGCCAGTCCCTCCGGCGAGGCGAACGTGATACCCGGCCGATCCGACGGGCCACGGGTGACGACCAAGCCCGGATCCGTGGGGTCGGGGTCCACGACGATGTCCGGAGCAGGCAAAGCAGCGGCTGGAACCACGACGTCCCGCCATGACGGCGGCGGCTTCCGGCCCAACATGCCGGTCTTCCCCACTGATGGGTGCGACCCAACTGCCCACGCCACCCGGGCGTCGGCGTCCGTGCGAACCCGTGTCACGACCGTAACCATTCGGCCAGTGTACGGAGACCTTGGTGTTGTGACCTACTCCTCGACCGTCGACCGCGCCGAGAGGAGGAGCGCCACTCCGAGGAGCACTGTCGCGGCTCCCGCCAACCCGATCGGGACCAGATCACCCGCACCGGTGAACGGCAGTGTCGAAGCCGTCACGGGTGGCAGGGTCGTGGTCGATGTCCCCAGCACCGACGACGGCGGCGTGGCCGTCGTGGTGGTCGTCGGCTCGGTTGTGGTCGTGGTCGCTTCCGTGGTCGTGGTCGTCGCCTCGGTTGTGGTCGTGGTGGCCTCGGTGGTGGTGGTCGTCGCCTCGGTTGTGGTCGTGGTCTCAACCGGGCGGCACTTGATCGTGACCGTCACCCCGCCCGAGAACACCGATCCGGGCCGACCGGGGTCGGCCGGTCCCAGCCGAACGTCGACGGTGATGGACTCACCGAGGGTGAGCGTTCCGTCCGCCTCGATCGTCGCTCCCGGGGCGCTCTCCACGTCCGGGATGATCACCGACGCGCCCCCGGAACTCACGATGAGATCGTTCCCCACGTGAACCGACTCGTTGTTGGCGCTCATGGCGTGCACATCCGCCACACACCCGGCCTCAGAGCCGGTCGGGATCTCGGCGAGCCGGTGCACCTCGCCTTCGGCTCCCCGCACGACGGTGTCAACGGGGATCACGAGGGGCTCCATGGCCAGGACCGGGAGTGCCAGTCCGATGAGCGCGAGTGTTGTGATCGCCAGAAACGCCACGTGTCGCGTCCGGCGATGCTTCTGCCCCCT
>JAOUGY010000121.1 GCA_029865445.1 Acidimicrobiia bacterium
CGGGGTCGGTTGGTCACCCACCTCGAGGATCAGGAGTACCGCCTGTCGAGCGGCCGGCAGAAGGTCGTCCGCTACTTCGCTGCCCGGACGGTGGTGTTCGACGGCTTCCGTCCGGGGCGCGAAGTCGATGAGACTCGATGGGTCCCGATCACCAAAGCCGCCAAGATGTTGACGTACAAGCGAGACCGGCAGTTGCTGGAGGACCCCCGGTTGATCGAGATCGCTCGGAGTGGCACGGTCTACGTGATTCGCCACGCCCACGCCGGCGACCGGTCCACCTGGGCAAAGGATGATCGGGACCGTCCGATCAGCCCCAAAGGCAGAGCTCAGACGAAGGCCCTGACCGCCTTTCTGGCGGCTCGCGGCGTCGGCTCGATCCACTCGAGCCCCTACAAACGATGCCTCCAAACGGTCAAGCCCCTCTCCAAAGCCCTCGATCTGGAGGTCAACCGCACCGAGGCATTGGCAGAAGGCACGGCGGCGACGAAGGCGATGAAACTGATCACGTCGGTGGCGGGGACCGATGCGGCGCTGTGCACCCACGGCGACCTCATTGTCGCCCTTCTGGAACAGATCTCCGACGACGGTGCCCAGCTCGCGGGATCGAACGGGGTCATCGACTGTCAGAAGGGAGCGATCTGGGAACTCGAGGTCTGCAATGGCGTCCCGGTGAAAGCCAGCTACCTGGGGAGACCGCTGAGCGACACGCCGCTCACTTCCTGATCGATGCAGCCGATCTCCGGGTGGCCAGGTCCGGCAGGCGGGCATCTTCCATGGTGACGAAGGCGTCGGGATTGACCGCGGCCAGCAGGTCGAGGGCCTTGCGCGCCGAACGCCGGGGAAGTACGGAGAAAGCGACTCGGACCGCTCCGTCCCTTCCTTCGCCGTTGATCACCGTGGTGGGATAGCCGGCTTCCTGAAGAGCCTCGTAGGCGTGCGGTGAGTCGACGGGTGCAACGATGCGCACCAGCACGTTCCCCATGGCAAGCCACCGCTCGATGGACGAGCCCAGCATCGTGCCGGCCGCATAACCGCCGGCGTACGCAGCCATCTTCAAGGGCTCGTCGAGTCCGCTCAACACCTGCCCCGCCGCAATGACCCAGGTGAGCGACTCGAAGAAGCCGACAACTCCAGCGAGTCCCCGTTTCGAACGCACGAGGAAGACGATGCGCATCGTTCCGAGACTGACGTCCACGAGACGAAGCGCAAAGATCACGAGGGCAGAGAGCAGCAATTCCATCGAACGGAGGGTATCGACACCGGTAGATCAAGGGTTGAGCGTCGATTGGGGCGAGCGACTCATGGTGTAGGAGAGCACCCGACCTAACATCAGATTGACCGCCTGGATTGGCAGTGACTCCCGAGTCCCAACCTCCGGCGCATGCCAGCCAGGCGGTCAACTTCCTCTGCTGGCGGAGCCAGTTCCCGTTCCTTCCGCTGCCCCAGCGGTACTCCCGAGTCCCAACCTTCCGACTGCTCCAACCAGGCGGATACCGCTTCCAGCCCGTCAGGAGGAGAGTCTCTGCCCGGTTCGACGCGTTACACGGAATCTCGCCGAGTGCCGAGTGCCGCCGCCACGAGGGCGGCCTGCTGCGTCTGGTGGAGCTTGGCCGATCCCGTGGCGGGACTGGCGGCTTCCGGCCGGCCCGCATACTCGGGCTCCCTCCCAAACACCTGGCCGAGATGGGGGCGCAAGAACCGGTATGCCCCGAAGTTCTCGGGCTCCTCCTGGCACCACACCACCTCCGCGCCTGGATGGCGGGCCACCAGGTCGGCGAACTCGGTGCTGGGCACCGGGTAGAGCTGAGGCACACGAACGATGGCGACGCCGGAGCCCGGCGGTCGGCTTCGAACCAGATCGTGATAGATCTTCCCGGCGCACAGAACCACCCGCGCCGCTCCGTGGGTGACGTCCTCGTCTCCCACGACCGGGGAGAACCCGCCGGTCGACAGAGAAGCCACGTCAGAGAACGACTCTCTGGTTCGGAGTAGCGACTTCGGAGTGAATACGACCGCAGGCTTGGCCGGTCGGGCCAACGCCTGCCGGCGAAGGAAATGAAAGTACTGGCCGGCAGTCGCCGGGACTACGATTCGGAGGTTGTCGTTGGCGCACAGTTCGAGGAAACGTTCGATACGAGCGCTCGAATGCTCCGGTCCCTGACCCTCGTACCCGTGGGGCAGGAGAAGAGTGAGACTCGTTGTCTGGCCCCACTTGGCCTCGCCGGCGGCGACGAACTGGTCGATCACCACCTGAGCGCCGTTGGCGAAGTCACCGAACTGCGCTTCCCACAACACGAAGGCCTCGGGCCACTCCACGGAGTAGCCGTACTCGAAGCCCACCGCCGCGAACTCGCTGAGGAGCGAATCCACGATCCGGACCCGGGTCCGGTCGGCGGTGAGCAGCTGGAGCGGTGTCCATTTCTCACCCGTCTCGTAGTCCGTGAGCTCGGCATGCCGGTGAGAGAAGGTCCCGCGCCGGGAGTCCTCGCCGGCGAGGCGAATGGGCACGCCCTGACGGGCCAGCGACGCGAAGGCCAGTGCCTCCGCTGTGCCCCAGTCGACAGAGTCCGACTCCAGCGACGAAGCACGATCCGCCACCATCTTCCGCAGCTTCGGGTGGACGGTGAATCCCGAGGGGACATTCGTGAGATAGGCCAGGAGCTCGTCGAGCGTTGCCCGGTCCACCCCCGTATCCAACCTCGTCGGTGCATCCGGAGCGACATCTCCGATCACCGATCCGGGTCGCGACTCCCGGGTTTCGTGGAACGCCTCCTCCATCAGGCCGCGGAACTCCTCGAGAAGCCGTTCGCCCTCGGACATGTCGATGACACCCGTATTGACGAGACGCTCCAGGTACAGCTTCCTGACCGAGCGGTGACCCTCGATGATCTTGTACATCAGGGGCTGGGTGTAGGACGGCTCGTCACCCTCGTTGTGACCGCGACGGCGGTAACAGATCATGTCGATCACGACGTCCTTGTTGAAGGCCTGCCGGAACGCAAAGGCGAATCGGGCGACCCGTACCACCGCCTCGGGGTCGTCTCCATTGACGTGGATGATGGGCGCCTGCACCGTCTTGGCCACGTCGGTGGCGTAGAAGCTCGATCGCGCATCCAGCGTGGAGGTAGTGAAGCCCACCTGGTTGTTGATGACGATATGAACGGTCCCCCCCGTGCGGTATCCGCGAAGTTGGGAGAGGTTGAACGTCTCGACGACGACGCCTTGGCCGGCAAAGGCGGCGTCGCCATGGATGAGGATCGGGAGAACGTGCGCATGGCCCGCAGGTCCGATGCGCTCCTGCTTGGCCCGGACGACGCCCTCGAGGACCGGGTCGACCGCCTCCAGATGGGACGGATTGGCGACGACTTCCACCCCGACCGGACCGTTCTCCGACTCGTATTTGCCGGAGGCTCCGAGGTGATACTTGACGTCACCCGAACCACCGGTCGTTCCTGGATCGATGTCGCCTTCGAACTCACGGAAGATCCGGTCGTATCCCTTTCCAATCACGTTCGCCAGCACGTTGAGCCGGCCACGGTGTGCCATGCCGATGACGGCCTCATCGATTCCGTCTCCCGCCGCCGCCCCCAACACGGCGTCGAGGAGAGGGATGAGACTCTCGGCCCCTTCGAGCCCAAACCGTTTGTGACCGACGTATTTGGTGTGCAGGAACTTCTCGAACGCCTCCGCTTGGTTGAGCTTGCGGAGGATCCGCACCCGCTCCTCCCGTTCCAGTTCGACGCGAGGAGCCTCCACGCGCTCCTGAACCCATCGCTTCTGGTCGGTGTCTTGGATGTGCATGTATTCGATGCCGGCGGTCCGGCAGTACGCATCGCGTAACACCGACAGGATGGTGCCGAGCATCGCCACCTGGTTGTCTCGCATCCCGCCCGTGGCGAACTCACGGTCGAGATCCCAGATCGTCAAGCCGTGGTGCAGCGGGTCGAGCTCCGAGTACATCTGGGGTCTCTGCTGGCGCAATGGATCGAGATCGGCGATCAAGTGGCCCCTCACCCTGTACGCGTTGACGAGCCGGAACACATTCGCCTGTTTCTCGGCCCAGCTCGGCGACCCGATAGGCGGGTTGTCGTCCACTGCCCACCGTGCCGGCGTGTACGGGATCTCGAGCGACTGGAAGATCCCGTCATAGAACCCGTCTTCACCGAGGAGCAGCGAGTGGATTCGTTTCAGGAGCTCCCCGGACTGAGCCCCCTGGATGACTCGATGGTCATAGGTGGACGTGACCGTGAGCACGCGCCCGATGCCCTGGCGGGCCAGGTACCGGGGATCGGCGGCTTGATACTCGGGGGGATAGGCGATGGCGCCGACGCCGACGATCACTCCTTGATCGGGCATGAGTCGCGGAACGGACTGGACAGTCCCGATCGTCCCCGGATTGGTGAGCGTCGCGGTCGTGCCCGCGAAGTCGTCGGGCTTCAGCCGGTTGTTCCGAGCCTTGTTGATGACGTCTTCATAGGCGAGCCAGAACGACTTGAAGTCGTGCGTCTCGGCACCGCGGATGTTGGGGACGAGGAGCACCCGTGTGCCGTCCGGCCTCCCGACGTCGACCGCCAGGCCGAGGTTGACCGACGGGTGGGCGACGACGAACGGCTTGCCGTCGACCTCGGCGTAGCTCACATTCATCGCCGGGTCCTCGGCGAGTGCGCGAACCACGGCGTAACCGATGATGTGGGTGAAGCTCACCTTGCCACCCTGGGTGAGGCGCCGGAGTTGGTTGTTGATGATCAGCCGGTTGACCTCGAGCAGTTTGGCGGGCATGTCGCGAACCGAGGTCGCCGTAGGTACGGCCAGCGACTCGTCCATCCGCCGGGCGATGGTGGCGGTGATTCCACGGAGGGGGGTCGAACCGGCCGGTGGCTCCGCGTCCGGGGCGCTCTCGGGTGGTGGCTGAACCGTCGGCGGACGGTCAGGCGGCGCAGCCGGTAGGTCGACCGCCGCAGCCAAGGATTGGGCCGCGGGTGCGGACGACGAGTGCGGGTGGTAGTCCTCGAAGAACTCCCTCCAGGCCTCGCTCACGTTCTCCGGAGCATCCAGAAAACGGTGGTACATCTCATCGACGAGCCAGACGTTCGGCCCGAATCCCGCTTCGGTGGCTTCGCTCATGCCCGCCAGATGGTACAGACGGTGTGAGCCGGGGGCCGGGTCGAACCCTCCAACCACCCTCTTGACACCGCCGACGAGACCGCTAATGCCAAGCCGGTCTGCGGCGACTGGAAAGGACAACCGCTCTGTCAAGGATGACCATGAGATCGTTCCCCGCACAACTCGAGACCACCGACCACAGCCTCGACGTGGTCGTTCGAATCGACGACCAGACGGTCCTCATCGAATCTGCGGGAGACACGCTCGGGTCCTGGGACCGAACGGCCTGTTCCTTCGAGCGGACTGCTCGCGGCGCCTACCGGTTCGCGGCTGATGGCGACACCATCGGTCTGCGCGTCGCCGACGAGGCGGGGTTCCGGGGCGCCATCCAGCTCATCCGCACCGAGAAGGTCTCGATTCTGCCCAAGACACTCATGATGGTCGGTGCAGCGGCGATTGGGACCGCAGTGACGGTGGCCACACTCGGTTCCGGCGAGGCACCCGCCGTCGCCGCCCCGCCCGAGGCCGACGTCACCACGACCACCGTGCCTCCGCTCCCGACGACGGCACCGACTCCACCACCTCCCAGCGACGACCTGGCAACCCGGTGGGACGAGGCGGCCGCCGGGACGGGCATGGAACTCGACGGCAGGGCGACCGTGGTGTTCGGGTTCTATCTCAGCGTCGTCACAACGGACGATTCGGTGATCGTGGAGGCAACGCCGACACCGGATCAGGATCAGTCAGAACAGATCATGGGCGCATTGGGCCTGGCGATCGCCAGCATCGACCCGAGCTTGGAACCGGGCGACCGGCGGGCCGTGCTCGCCACGCTCGGGCTCGACGTCTACGGCGACAATCGGTATCCCCTCCACACGTCGACGAGCACGGAGACGATCGAGTACACACTGGACTTCGAACCCGGTGAGAGCCTGCGTTTCACCGCTGTCGAGCGGTAGCGGTCCGCAGTCCCTCCTTGCGTGGGCTCCGTCTCCACCCCGGGCGACGGAGCCCTACCCTGTTGACCCGTCGATAGCTCACGAAGTTCCGCGAAACTTCGGGCCGTCACCGGTGTCATCACACCAGAGGACAGAAACACCAGGAAACAGGGATCTGTGCCCACCGAGAACATGACCTTCCAGCAGGGGGCCGCCGATGACGTCGAACTCCTTCGCCGATCATCCTCCGATCCGTCCGCGTTCGGAGAACTCGTCGCGCGTCATCAGGCGTTCGTCTTCGGTGCGGCATTCCGTATCACCCGCGACCATGCCCTCTCGGAAGACATCGCCCAGGAGGCGTTCCTCCGTGCTTTCAAGACCGCAGGCGAGTACCGCTCCGAAGGCCCAGTTCGGGCGTGGATCTATCGAATCGCCCGGAACCTCGCCCTCAACTCCGTCACTCGAAACAGAGAGATCCCGTCGGTGCTCTCGGACGATGTTCCAAACGAACGCTCACCCGAATGGCACGTTCTCCGGGCGGCGAGGATCGACGATGTCCGCAAGGCCATCGCCGCGCTCCCGGACGCCCTCCGTGGCGCTCTCATCGAACGCGAATACAACGAGCGTTCCTACGAGGAGATCGCCGAACTCCTCGAGCTTCCGATCAACACGGTCCGCACTCGCATCCATCGCGCCCGCAAGGCGCTGGAGGAGACTCTCGGCGACGGCCTCGGCGGATTGGTGGGTGATCCGACGTGAGTGAACGTCTCACCCAGACCGAACTCCTCCGCTTTGCGTACGGCGAAGCGGACGAACTCGAAGAAGTCATCCTCTCGGATCCCGAGTACCTCGAGGTCCTGGAACAGATATGGGCGGGCGAAATGTCCCGTGACCTCAGCGGCCCCCTCGTGAGGACCCTGCAGATGCAGAAGATGGTCTCGGACACCATGGGCGCCGTGCTCGATCTCACCGTTGCGTTCGGGCGGGCAATCCCCCACTACCTCGCCGGAGGTCAGACGAACGGCACAACGCCGGATCCCGAATCTGATCCCGAGAGCGGTGACTGACACCGGACGCAGTTTGGCGCGCAGACCGTCGGAGCCCGTAGACTCGCCGCCGAATGATGAGGTTGGGGATCGAAGTCGGCAGTGCCATCGCCATGGCCGTGGTGGCTCGTTTGGTCGTGTCTGCGCTTCTCAAGCGCGGAAGGCTCGGCGACACCCTCGACGCCAAGTCGCGACGGACCATCGCCAACAGCCTCGCCTTGCTCGTTCTGGTGGTATCTCTCGTCCTGATCCTGTCGGGTCGCAACGAGGTCATCCGCCAGGACTTGCTCGTGAGCACCATCTCGTTCATGCCCAAGCTCCTCGTCGGCGCAGTGGTCGTGATCGTCACGTTCGTGCTGGCAAAGCTCGCAGGGGTGGTGGTTGAGCAAGCCGTGAAGCAGCGGTCGGAGTTGCTGGCCATGCGGGCCCGCGGGATAACGTTTGCCTCGATCGTGGTCGTGGGGGTGCTGCTGGCCATGAAACAGATGGGGCTTCAAACCGACATCCTCATGATCATCGTGGCGGGTGTGATCCTCACCGGCTCGCTCGCAGCCGGTCTTGGCATCGGCCTCGGAACACTCCCGCTGTCCAAACAGATCGCGGCCGGGCGCCATGTCGAGGACAGGTTCTCGATCGGCCAACAGGTCCAGCTCACCGATGTGTCCGGCAGGATCGCTTCGATGAACATGGCATCCGTCGAGATCGTCGCCGACGACGGCGCCCATTGGGAGGTGCCCTACATGCGGTTCATCGACGAAGCCATCCGGTGGTCGGACGACTGACCGTCGCGGGGCTCCAATCTCCAGCCGGGCGGCCGGTCGTTACGATCTCGGTCATCGGAGGTGAAGAGTGGAATTCGAGCGTGGACGTTTCTATCTCGGTGGCCTGATCGACCCGGCCTCGGGTGATCGGACCGGCGAACCGGTCCTGGTGGATTCGGACGATCTCACGACCCATGGGGTGATCGTAGGCATGACGGGGTCGGGAAAGACCGGTCTCGGGATCGATCTCATCGAAGAGGCGATGGCGTCGGGGATCCCGTGTCTCGTCATCGATCCCAAGGGTGACATGGGAAACCTCGCCCTCAATTTCCCCGATTTCGCTCCCGGAGACTTCGAACCTTGGGTCGACCCGGCAGAGGCGAAGCGGGATGGGATCTCGACGTCGGAACTCGCGACCCGAACCGCCGACACGTGGAAGTCAGGGCTCGAGTCGTGGTCACTCGGCCCCGAAAGGATGCGGTCGCTCTCGGCGTCCGAGCGGGTCACGATCTACACACCCGGGTCGAGCGCCGGAGTCGGGCTCAACGTCCTCGGATCACTCGCTGCCCCACCCGGATCCTTCGACGACGACCCGGAGGGCCACCGGGACGAGATCGAAGGGTACGTCTCGTCCCTGCTGACACTCGCCGGCGTAGAAAGCGACCCGGTCTCCGGCCGGGAGCACATCCTCCTGGCCACCATCATCGAGACCGGATGGCGGTCGGGAACAGACATGGACCTCGCCCGGGTGATCGGCCAGGTCCTCAAGCCTCCATTCCGCAAGCTCGGCGTGTTCGAGCTGGATACGTTCTTCCCGGAGAGCGATCGCACGGACCTGGCTATGAAGCTGAACGGTCTGGCGGCATCCCCGGCGTTCGCCTCGTGGCTCGAGGGCGAGCCGCTCGACATCGATGTCATGTTGAGCCGCGGTGGGACTCCCCAGACGGCCGTGGTGTATCTCGCCCACCTCTCCGACGCCGAGCGTCAATTCGTGGTGACCCTGGTCCTCTCCAAACTCGTTGCATGGATGCGGCGCCAGTCCGGCACTTCGGACCTCAGAGCACTGGTCTACATGGACGAGGTGTTCGGCTTTGCCCCTCCGACTGCAGAGCCCCCATCCAAGAAGCCGATCCTGACGATCCTCAAACAAGCGCGGGCATTCGGCGTCGGCATGGTGCTCTCCACCCAGAATCCGGTGGACCTCGACTACAAGGCGATGTCCAACGCCGGAACGTGGATGATCGGACGGCTTCAGACAGAGAGAGACAAGGCCCGGATCCTCGAAGGTTTGTCGTCGGCATCCGGTGGCGTGGACGTGGCCCGGTTCGACCAGCTCATCTCCGGTCTGGGAAAGCGCCAGTTCGTGCTCCACTCGACCGGGTCGTCGTCGCCCGGAGTCTTCGCGACTCGGTGGGCGATGTCGTATCTCGCGGGCCCCCTCACCCGCGACGAGATAGAACGCCTGGGCCCAGACCGGGATCCCGCCGAATCCACCACCGCCGCCACCCCCGAACCCGACCTTCCCGACGACGCAACCAGTGTGGCCCCCACCGTCGCCGAAGGTATCGAGGTCGTGTACGTCGACGCGGCGGCGCCGTGGAGGGAAGGGCTCGATCTCCCGGGAGACACCCTGAAGCCCGGAGCAGTGGCCACAGTCGATCTTCTGTACGACGACACCGCGGCCGGCGTCGATCACCGCGAGATCTACGAAGCGGTCATCTTCCCGCTTGCACAGACTGTGACGGCCGACAACCTCTATGCGGTCGACCACGACGATCGTGACTTCATCATCGAGGCGCCGGCCTTGCCGTACGGGCTGCCGGACAACCCCATCGACACAAAGACCTTCTGGACCTCACTCTCCGGCGCTCTCGTCGACCATCTGGTGCGCGAGCGGAAGGTCACCGTCTTCAAGAACGCGGCGCTGAAGCTCTACTCACGGGTCGGGGAATCCGAGGAGGAGTTCGTGGTTCGCTGCAGGGACGCCGCCGAGGATGCGGCCGACGCCGAAATCGCCAAGCTGCGGGACAAGCACAAGACCAAGATCGACCGGATCCAGAACCAGATCTCGACCGCGGAGCGGCGGGTGCAGGATCTCGAGGGCGACGTCGGCGCCCGCAAGCAGCAGGAGATCCTGTCGGGTGCAGGCGACCTGTTGGGAGCCATTCTCGGAGGGCGCCGGGGTTCGACGATCTCCAAGGCTGCATCACGTCGATCTCAGACCCGGCGCACCGAGCAACGGCTTCAGACCGCCATCGACGCGAT
>JAOUGY010000448.1 GCA_029865445.1 Acidimicrobiia bacterium
ATTCGAGAGTCTCGACTCGTTGATCGACGGGTATCGCGACCTCGGCATGGACATCCGGGCCAACATCGAAGCCGAGCCGGCCGGCATCCCGCAGGCGGTCGAGCAGTCCGCCTACCGGATCATCGAAGAGGCGCTGACCAACGCCATCAAGCACGCCGGCCCGACCCAGGTCGAGGTCTCGTTGGCGTACGGCAACGGCGATGTCCACGTCCGCGTCCGCGACCACGGCGGGACGCTGGCGACCCGTCCTTTGGGACGCGAACCACACGAGGGCCGTGGTCTCGTCGGGATCAAGGAGCGAGCAGCGTTGTTGGGCGGGGATGTGGTGGCGACTCCCCACCCCGAAGGCGGCTTCATCGTTGTCGCCAACCTCCCGTACGACCGGAATGAGGAATCATGATCCGGGTGCTCCTCGTCGATGACGACGAGCTGGTCCGGGCCGGATTGGCGATGATCCTCGACGCCGCCGACGACATCAAGGTCGTCGGTGAGGCAGCAACCGGCTCGGAAGCCATCCAGCTCGCCAAGGACGCGCGACCCGACGTCGTCCTGATGGACGTGAAGATGCCGGGGATGGACGGCATCGAAGCGACACGCCGGATCACCGAGCACGGGGACGAGCCGCCGAGTGTGGTCATCGTGACCACCTTCGAAACCGACGAGTTCCTCTTCAGGTCCCTCCAGGCTGGGGCCAGCGGCTTCGTCTTGAAGCGCACCCCGCCTCAGGACCTCCTGGCGGGCATCCGGGCGGTGGCCTCCGGCGACGGGTTGCTCGGCCCCTCGGTGACGAAGCGGATCATCGAGCAGTTCGCTGGACGACCGGTCGCAGATCCCGGCAACCGACAGAGGCTGGAAGTTCTCACCGATCGAGAGACGGAAACCTTGAAACTGCTGGCGCAGGGCATGAACAACGCAGAAATCGCCGACGCGTTGTACGTGAGTGAGTCGACCGCCAAGACCCATATCAGGCGCATCCTGATGAAGCTGGGGCTGCGGGATCGTGTAGCTGCGGTGATCTTCGCCTATCAGGCAGGCCTCTTGCGGCCGGACACCGGGTCCAGCGAATAGCGGGACGCTGCGAATCTGGCTGATTGTGCTCTGCGGAAGAGTTGATGGCGTGCCCGAATCCTCGCGGGATGAAGCGCCGAACGATCGGTAGCGAAGTGATCCGGTCACCATGGACCGGGCTTCCACCGCCAGGCTCCGGGGATCGCCGGGCCCGAGAGCGCCGGAGTCGATGACGCAGTTGAGCTTGTCGATCAATTGGACGAGATCGTGCGCCTTGAAGGGTCACTCGGCCGGCGCTGAGCCCTCCAGGGGATCGCCGTCCTCCTTGACCGCCTCGACGTCCCATCGGCAAACCCCGGTCGATGCCGCCCGCGAGTGCTCTCACCGATGAAGTTGGGTCCCGGGCCGGTGGCTAGTGTTCGGCGTGGACGGAGGCGAAGGCGTCTGGTGGCGCAGCCGCTCCGACTTCGAGGCGGGGAGTATGCGATCGAGAACCTCCCCGGGGGCGCTACGACCGGAGCGCGAATGTCGGTCCGTGCCCCCGGCGGCCTTTCGGCCCTGGTCGTCCCGGCGTGGGGCCAACATCCTGAAGAAACGCTTCAGCGGACCATACCGAGGGCAGGCGAGTTCGATTCGTCGATACGTTCGAAAGGCTCGGGTCGGGTGTCGCCTTCGGGCTCGATCACGAGAAGAGAGGGTCCCCGATGACCACGATCGACCGGGCCCCGGCAATGCCGGTGAGACTCGCCGGATGGAAGACACGCCACGGCAGGGCTGACTACTTGCGCGCCTACGACGCCGCCCTCGATCTCTGGTCTGCCCCGTACGACCTCCGTACGGTTCCAACACGCTTCGGGCCGACTCGAGCCGTTGTGTCTGGCGATGAGGACGCTCCTCCGTTGCTGTTGCTGCCCGCTGCAAGCGGTATCGGCGCTCTGCAGTGGTACCCCAACGTCGCTGCGCTCGGCGTCCAGCACCACGTGTTCGCTCTCGACTTCGTTGGAGGCCCGGGCGGTGGGACTCAAACCAGGGCGATGATCGACCGTCACGACTACGCCGCTTGGCTCGTAGACATCCTGGACGATCTCGCAATCGAGGGTGCGGCGTTCGTGGGCTCATCTCAGGGAGGCTGGATCGTCCTCAACTTGTGCGTGATGAATCCCGAGCGAGTCACGTCTGCCGCCCTCCTGGCACCGGCTGCGAGCCTGCTCCCGTTCTCATGGCAGACGGAGGTCTCTCTCCGGCTGCATCCACCGGGTTGGACTGCCCGACCGGCTCTTCGTGCCATCCTCGGACCCGACGTCGAGATCGACGACCGATTGGTCGACGTGATGGCCGCCGGCCTGAAACACTTCCGCTATCAGCAGCGATCCGTCTTTCCTGACGTATTCGGCGAAACCGCACTCAACAGGGTCGACGCACCGCTTCTCATAGTGATCGGCGATCGAGAGATCATCTACGAGCCGCGCGCTGCCCTCGCCAGGGCCGCAGCTTCGATCCCGCACGCCCGCACCGAACTCGTCCGGGACGCAGGTCACCTTCTCAATCTCCAGATGCCCGACCTCGTCGACCAGATGATCACAAGCTTCTTCGCTTCGCCAACTGACCGCGCCTGACGACGCAACCTGCGGATCGCCGGATGATCGACAAGCGTGGGCCATCAGCGCGCCGGTGCTGTGATGCGGCTGTCTTGACATCGGGGTGCGACTCCGAGAGCCACCCCTGATTCTACGAAATCCGCGCCGAGGCGATCGACCTCGATCGGGCCTACGTCGGAGGCAAACACGGATGTCCCCGCTGGACTCAGTTCGACGTCGAGGACCCGGTCCTGCTGCGTCCCACATCCCAAGCAGCCTGACGAGCACAGAC
>JAOUGY010000122.1 GCA_029865445.1 Acidimicrobiia bacterium
GCCTGCCGAGTCGCAGCAGGGCGAGTCCGATGGCGAGTACCCCTGTCAGCCGGCTGAGACCGATCCCCATGACCTATCCATCGCTTTCGTCCACGCCTCCGCCCAAGAATCGGTGGGAGCGACTCTCACGGTCGTCGCACCAGCACGGTGAAACGCGGCCTCGTTCGAGGATGTCGTCTCGGCCGCTGTCATGACAACGGTTGTGCCGTACTCCCGACCAAACAATCTGTGTACCTCCAGGAGCACGTGATCTGGAACTCCGGTGACCAACACCAGCGCCCCACCCCGACCCACGCCGGCAAGTCGACCGGCCGCGGCCCGGAGATCGAGGTGGTCGGCCGAGTCGACCAGGGCCAGCGCCTCCATGGCCTGGGGGTAGTCGGCGACTCGAATGGTCGATGTCCCTCCGGCCCACAGATCGGCATCGAAACCCGACTCGGCGAGGTAGCGGACGATCGACGCGGCGCCCTTGACCGCCTTCTCGAAACAGGCCTCGCTCTCGTACACGCCGCGCCGTAGGTCCAGCAGGACGAGGGCGCGGGACTGCCACGGGGTTTCGAGCTGGCGGATCATCAGCTCGTCACGCCGAGCCGATGAGGGCCAGTGCACGAACCGGAGATCGTCGCCCTGCCGATACTCGCGCAGGGTGTAGAAGTCCTCGCCTCCACGATGGCTGAACTCGGGCCGAGATGCATGAGTGGACGGGTCGCGACCTCTCGTCGTCGGGAACCCGATGAGCTCTTCGGAAGCCGGATACACGATGAGCCGGTCCACCCTCGCATCGCCCGCCCTGACGGCCGCCAGCCGGAATGGATCGGACACTTCGACGGCCGCCGGGCCCACCCGATAGACGCCCCGGGGACGACAGATGATCTGATAGGCGGCATGGGCGACGTCGCCGCCGCCAAGAGCGCCGATCTGGAACTCGGCGGTCCCGAGCCGTTCGACATCGTCGACGAGGGAGGCGTTTCGCAGCAATCTCCGGCGCCGGTTCGAGACCAGAGCGTCGACGGTGACCCGATCGCCTTCGTGGACCATCGCCGGTGACAGGTGGCGCACGATGGACACCTCGGGGCGGACGTTGCGGACGAACGCGATAGCGACGATGGCGGCGGTCAGGAGGATGCCACCGGCGGCGAGCAGTTCGACCTCGCCGAGGAGCATCCACAGGAGGACGAGGGCTGCTCCCGCCCCGGTCGCCGCCCACCCTCGATCGGTCAGCATTCTGGCCTCACGTGGCCAATCGCGTCGCCGAAGGGACCGCCAGGCTGCGCAGCACCGAATCGACCACCTCTTGGACCCTGAGCCCTCGCATGTGGGCTTCAGGTCGAAGCACCATCCGGTGTTCCAGGATGGGCAGGGCGATCGCCTTCACGTCGTCGGGAGTCACATACGGACGTCCATCGAGGGCGGCGCGCGCCCGTCCGGCACGTTGGATGTACAGCGCCGATCTCGGGGACCCACCGAGCAGGACCTCGCCATGCCCACGGGTGGCCCCCACCACGTCGATTATGTAGGCCTTCACCGATGCGTCCACGTGGATTTGACGTGCGATGTCGATCATTATGTTCACGTCTTCGGCGCCGACCACCGGCTGGAGTTCGTGATAGGTGGAGCGGTAGGCGTGGGTCTCGAGCATCTCGAGTTCCTTGGCGCGATCCGGATAACCGACTTTGACCCGCATCATGAAGCGGTCGAGTTGGGCCTCGGGGAGCGGATAGGTCCCCTCGTGCTCCAGCGGGTTCTGGGTGGCTACCACCATGAAAGGCTCCGCCAGGATATGAGTGGTGCCATCGACGGTGACCTGTCGCTCTTCCATGGCCTCGAGCAACGCGGCCTGCGTCTTGGGCGATGCCCGATTGATCTCGTCGCCGACGACGATGTTTGCGAATATCGCTCCCGGCTTGAACTGAAAGTCGCTCCGCTGGCGGTCCCAAACCGAGACACCGGTCACGTCGGATGGCAGCAAATCGGGTGTGAACTGAATC
This sequence comes from Acidimicrobiia bacterium, assembly GCA_029865445.1. Lineage (GTDB taxonomy): Bacteria > Actinomycetota > Acidimicrobiia > Spongiisociales > ZC4RG35 > JAOUGY01. The sequence continues at coordinate 1,989 of JAOUGY010000122.1, forward strand.
CTGTTGAACGTACAGTCGATCGAACGTGCCAGCGACTTGGCCAGGGCGGTCTTGCCGACACCCGGCACGTCCTCGACCAAGACGTGCCCTTCGGCGAATAGGCACATCAACACCTGGTTGATGACGGCACGTTTGCCTTGGATCACCTTCTCGACGTTCCCGGCGATCCGTTCGAACCGCTCGGCGAACCAGTCGATTCTCTCACCGTCCACTTGCTGCACCTGTTGCTCCCGATCTCGCTTCGAAAACTCTACCCCTGGCGGGATCGCAACTCCCGAGTAACCTTTTGAACGTACGCGAGAGTGGAAGAGTTCGCGAGGTTTCGGAGTCGGGTGACCCGCCCGGTGTGACCGCCGGGGTGAACCGGAACCACCGCTCCGGCCAATCTTGGGTCGGGCGACCCGGCTGCCGGGTCGGCGGCTGTTGCGACAGGGGACGAAGAGAAGATGGGGATGTGACGGCGTGATGGATGCTCAACATCGTGCTCCGGAGATTGCTCACAACAGTGATGCCACCGACCTGATCGGCGTGTCGCCGGAGTTGATTCGCCTCGCCTGGTCGCACCGCCGTTCCCACTGGTGGGCTCGCCCCCCGTTCCTTCCGCTGCCGTCCTCGGCCCACCTGGCCTGGAGGCGGGAAACCGCCTACGGATCGGGATCAGCACCGGTGCACAAAGGTGATCTCGCGGAGTTCGCGGCATGGAGTCGTCGTCAGCGAAAGGTCCGCTCATGATCGGTCTCGAGGATCGTCTTCGGTCGGTGGACGGAGTCGCCTCCATTCGGGTCGAGTTGAGCGACGATGGTGTGGACGCGATCAAGGTCGAGGTGACGCCGGGGGCCGACGAGGCGGGAGTCCTCGAAGAGATCCGCCAGGTGCTGGTGACCTACGGCCTTCGTTCCCGGCGCCCGGGCTGGAAGCTGGGGTCGCGTCGAAATGCTCCGGCGATCGTGGCCGAGGTGGCCGACGCCGATAATCTCTATGCGCTCTCCGATGGCGGCCTGCCGCCTGTGGGGGAGATTCAGCGTGACGTGCCGATTGTGATCCCTGTCGACCGGGGCAACGGCCGCATCCCGCCGACGGACGTTCCGAGAATCCGTGTGCTGCAGGGCGGAAAAGGTCTCATCATCTCGATCTCGGGTGAGGGCCGCCAGTACGAGGCGTCTTCGGACGTGTCCCCGATCGGAGCCGCGGAAGCGATGGCGAAAGTGGTTGCCGATTTCCACGGGATAGGACGCCCGGATCGGGTGGCGGTGGTGATGCACGAACTCGACGGTGAGCGGGTCGTGACGTTGCTCGTACGCAGGGGATCGCAGGTGGCGGTGGAGGTGGAAGTGGCGAGACCGCTCCTGCACGATGCTCTCTACCTGGCCACCGAACGAGCGCTGCGCACTCTCGAGGGCTGAGACCCTTTTCCTCCTCCGCCGGGTTCGGGCCCGGTTTATCCTTCCGGCTCGGAGGCTGTTTCGTGCCAGGTGTTCTCGTTCTGAACGCGAGTCATGAACCACTGTCGGTTGTCAGCGATCGGCGGGCGCTCGTTCTCGTGTTTCGGGGGAAGGCGATCGCACTGGAGCACCGGTCCGAGGTGTGGCGTTCGGAGCGCGCCGCGGTGCAGATCCCATCGGTTGTGCGTTTGACTTCGTTCGTCCACGTCCCGTACCAGCGGAACGTCCCGGTCACTCGACGCGCCGTCTTTGGGCGGGACGAGTACCGGTGCCAGTACTGCGAGGGTCCGGCCGAGAGTATCGACCACGTCTTGCCGCGTTCGCGGGGCGGCCAGCACACCTGGGACAACGTCGTCGCGTGCTGTCGGCGCTGCAACGTTCGCAAGGGGAGCAGGCTGCCGGCCGAGGCCGGGTTGATTCTTGCTCGCCGGCCCCAAGCCCCCCGCCGCCACGGCTGGATCTACGCCAGCGCCGGGCGCGCCATCGACCCCAGCTGGACCCGTTATCTGATGCTCGAGGCCGCCGGCTGAGACCGGCCCGGTGACATTCGTCCGTGCGGCAGCCGGTGGGCGGCTGTGGGCAGCGTCGAGAGAGGGCCGGCCGCCCCGATATCGAGTGTCGTGCCCTGACCGCCGGCGTCGTGAAACCCGTTGACATCCGCCCGACGTGAGTGACGTGCGCCCGAAATGGTGTCGTTCTGGGTCGAAGTGGAGGGAAAGTGGGGGAAAGTGTTGACATGTGGGTGAAAGTGGGGCATAGTGTCGACTCAGGAGGACAACAGCACTCGGAGTGGGCGGCGCCATCGCGTCAGGTGGGTCGCCCGGCGAGCGCCAAGGAAACGGACATGACGGGCAGGAACGAATCACAGTGTTTCTCGGAGAGGACACCCACTCGCTGGACGACAAAGGCAGGGTCGTGTTGCCCCGCCGGTTCCGCGACGCCCTCTCGGACGGTTGCATCGTCGCCAAAGGCGAAGATCACCAGCTTCTCGTATTCACCCGGAAGGCCTACGAGCAGAAGGCATCCGAAGTGATGGCCATGCCCAACTCACGGACCGGACGTCGGGTTCGCCGGATCTTCTTCTCAGGCGCCGACGAGCAGGGCCTCGACAAGGCCGGCCGGCTGCTCCTCAAGAACGAGCTCCGGACCTACGCAGACCTCAACGACGGCGGGGAGGTCAAGGTTCTTGGTCTCTACGACCACGTCGAACTGTGGAATCCCACTCGCTACGCGGAGGACAAGGAGCGTGGCGAGGCCGACTTCACCGCCGACGACGAGGAGGGCGACGACCTCGAAGACTGATCGGTTGCGATGCCTGACTCATCGCCAGCCCCCCGGAACCAATTGGAAGGCCCCTGACTCCGCCCGCTTCCACGTTGGTGCCAGCGCCCGGGGGGCTGGCAATGAGCCAGGACCGGGAATACCACAGGGCGGTCATGGCCGACGAGGTGGTCGAGATGTTTCGACCGATCGACGAGGGAGTGGTCGTCGACGCCACCTACGGCGGAGGCGGACACACGGAGCTACTGAAACGGGAGTTGGGAAAGAACGTGACGATCGTGGCGATCGACCGAGATCCGGATGCAGCCCGCAACATCCCCGCCGCAGGCGTGGAGTTCATCGCGGGCGACTTCGGCGACCTCGGCGACCTCCTCGATTCACGCGGAATCTCCGGCGTCTCGGGTGTCTTGTTCGACTTCGGCGTGTCATCGCACCAACTCGATGAGGGCTCACGTGGTTTCTCGTATCGGGCGGCGGGTCCCCTCGACATGCGGATGGATCGCAGTCAGAGGCTCACGGCCGACGATGTCGTCAACAGCTGGAGCCTTCGCGACATCGCTCGCGTGATCCGTCGCTTCGGTGAAGAGCCCCATGCCGACCGCATCGCCCGGGCAATCGTCCGAGCCCGGCCGATCGGAGACACGGTCCACCTCGCTCAGGTCGTCGCCGATGCCGTACCGGCCGCCGCCAGGCGCAAGCCGGGGCATCCGGCGCGCAAGACATTCCAGGCCATCCGCATCGCCGTGAACGACGAGCTCGGATCCATCGAACGCGGGCTCGACACCGCCGTTCGTAGGCTGGTCGCCGGCGGGGTCTGCGTGGCGATCTCGTACCACTCTCTCGAGGACCGGATCGTCAAACGCCGCTTCGCCGAAGGGGCCCGAGGGTGTGTGTGCCCGCCCGGGCTCCCGGTGTGCGGATGTGGAGCCGCCGCCGAACTGGTGCTCCTCACGCGTCGCCCTCTCGAAGCGTCGAGCGCGGAGGTTGAGTCCAACCCGCGAGCTCGATCGGCGAAACTGCGCGCCGCTCGCAAGGTCGCGGCATGACCGCCCGTCCGCTTCGTTCCGCCCAGCCGGTCAGGACCGGGTTCAGAGTGGTGGGCGGCCGTTCGTCGCGGCGCCCCAATGTCGGTCCATTCGTCGCGTTCACGATCGTCGTCGTCGCCTCGATGCTCGGCATCGTCCTTGCCCGGACGTCGCTCGATGCCGGCGCATTCGAGCTCGCCGACATCGGTCGCAGAATCGCAGAGGAACAAGAGCGATCCCAGCTGCTGCAGCTCGAGGTCGCCGAACTGTCCAGCCCCACCCGCATCGGCCCGCTGGCCGAGGAACTGGGCCTCGTGTACCCCGAGGAACGCCAGGTTCTGTTCGTCGAAGGATTGGATGACACGCCTGACCTGATGGTTGAATCCGACGCCGGAGTCGCCATGGGAGGCCAACCGTGAGCCACGTGCTCATCCGACGTTGCGCTGACGTCGGTGTGACGGCGGATATCGATCCGCCACCACGCCGGCGTCGGAGGTGAACGGTGGCGGCTCTCAAGGCCGCCCGACGCCTCGACCCGCCTCGCCTGCGGATCATTGGCCTCGCCGTGCTCATGTCGGCGGTGTGGATCGGCATGGGATTCCGGCTGTTCACCGTCCAGGTCGTCCACGCCGCCGAATACACGCAGCAGGGCATCGATCAGCGAGTCCGTGAGGAGAAACTCCAGCCGACGCGGGGACGCATCCTCGACCGCAACGGAGACCCGTTGGCATTGAGCATCGACGGTGTGACACTCTATGCGGTCCCCCAGGAGCTCGACGATCCGGTGTGGGTCGCCCAGCAGGTTGCCATCCTCACCGGCGCCAATGTGGACCGGCTCCGCTCTGGCCTCGCCGATGCGATCGCCGACGGTACCGGGTTCGTCTATCTCGCCCGTCAGTTGGATCCCGAGGTCGCCCAGGCCGTGATCGATGCAGACATTGGAGGCGTCTATTCGGTGAAAGAGCCCAAACGTATGTACCCGACGGGCCAGGTGGGAGCCCAGGTGGTGGGTGTCGCCGACATCGACGGCAACGGCCTCGAAGGGCTCGAGCGAGTGTACGACGACGTGCTCGTGGGAACTGCAGGGCGGCTGCTGTACGAGCGAGGGGCTCGGGGTGGGCCGAACATCCCGCAGGGTCCGGTCGAGAAGATTCCGGCTATCCCGGGAGACGACCTCGTGACGACGATCGACACGCCCCTTCAGTTCGCAGCCACGGAAGCGTGCCAGAAAGCTGTGGACACGACCGGTGCGGCATCGTGTTGGGTCGTGGCATACCAACCCGAGACCGGCGAGATCCTGGCCCTCACAGGGGTCCCGTCGTACGACCCGGTGGCGCGAACCGTGGTCGGCGGGGGAACGTTCTCGAATGCCGTCGTCCGTGAGCAGTACGAACCTGGTTCGACCCAGAAGCTCATCACGCTGGCCGCCGCCCTCGAGACGGGGGCGGTCGACCTCGACACCGTGATCGGGAACGTCGGAGACAAGATCGAGATCAACGAAGGTGCCTGCCGCTCCGATGACGACGACATCCGTGGCTGTTTTGGGGATTCGGAGAAGCACGAGACCCGGGACATGACGGTGCAGGAGATCTTCACCCGCTCCTCCAACGTGGGGACCATAAAAATCGCATCGCTGCTCCCGGAGGGCGCCATCGATCTCTATATGCAGCGATTCGGCTACGGCAGGCCCACCGGTGTCGACTTCAATGGTGAGGCCTCAGGTCAGATCTCGGTCGACCCCAGCTGTTCGACGTGTCTCGCGTCGGCCGCAATCGGCTATTCGGTGGCGGTCACTCCTCTGCAGTTGGCGGCCGCCTACGGAGCCGTCGCCAACGATGGCGTGTGGGTGGAACCGCACCTCGTTTCGGACGTAGGCGGAGATCGCGTCGACGTCGAGTCGAAGCAGGTGATCTCCGAGAACACCGCCAGGGTCTTGCGGATCCTGCTCGAGAAAGTCGTCGAGGAGGGAACGGGCACCGAAGCCCAGGTCAGCGGCTACACGGTGGGTGGTAAGACCGGGACGTCATCCAAGCTGCTTCCAGACGGGACGTACGCCGACGACGACAACATCGCCAGCTTCGTGGGGATGGCACCGATCGACGACCCCAAGGTGGTGGTCGCCGTCGTACTCGACAGCCCGGACTTCTCCCTCCGGTTTGGTGGGTTGGCGGCAGCGCCTGTGTTCTCGGAAGTGATGCAAACTGCACTCCAGCGGATGGGTGTGACCCCGGATGCCGTCCCAGGGTGACACCGCCCATGCTCTCGCCAGGCACGTGGGCGGCTGGGTGGTGGGCGACCCGGGAATCACGGTCACCGACGTCACCCACGACAGCCGGGCGGCCGGCCCAGGGACGGCGTTCGTGGCCGTTCGTGGGATGACGAGGGACGGACACGACTTCGTGCACCAGACCGTCGCGGCGGGTTGCGATGTGGTGGTCGTCGACCATGAGATGGACGTCGACGTCACCCAGATCGTCGTCGGTGACACTCGTGCGGTGCTCGGACCTCTCGCAGCACGTGTTCACGGAGATCCTTCCTCGAAGCTCACGCTGATCGGTGTGACCGGTACCAATGGCAAGACGTCTGTCACACACATGATCGAGGCGATCGGGCGGGCCGCGGGCGAGGTCACCGGAGTCATCGGGACCATCGGTGTGCGGATCGGGCACACCGATGTCGCCACCGAGCGCACAACGCCCGAGGCGAGCGACTTCCAGCGCATCCTCGCCGCCATGGTGGACGGTGGGGTGACGATCGCGGCCGTCGAGGTTTCGAGCCACGCTCTCGCTCTGGGGCGCGTCGGCGGTGCCACGTTCTCTGTTGGTGCGTTCACCAATCTCAGTCAGGATCACCTCGACTTCCACGCCGACATGGACGACTACTTCGCGCAGAAGGCCAAGCTGTTCGCTGTGAGCGAAACGGCGATCGTGTGTGTAGACGATGAGTGGGGCAAGAAACTGGCGCGCTCGATCGATGATGTGGTGACGGTCAGCGCGACGCACAACGAGGCCGCGATCACCGCCAGGGTGGCGGACATGTCCATGCGGGGGAGCACCTTCGTCATCGAGGCCGAGGGGAACCCCGTCGCAAGGGTGGAGTTACCGATCGCCGGCTCGTTCTCGATCGCCAATGCCCTCGTAGCGGCTGCCTGTTGTGCGCCGACCACTGGATGGGACGCCGTCGTCGACGGACTCCGCGAGCTCCCGTCGATCCCTGGCAGGTTCGAAGTGGTGTCGGGTGACGACGAGGTCGTGATCGTCGTCGACTACTCCCACACCCCTGCGGCGGTGGAAGCCGCCATCGCCACCGCTCGACCGCTCACCCCCGGACGGGTGCTGGCCGTGATCGGGGCGGGAGGGGATCGAGACCGGGAGAAGCGACCTCTCATGGGCCGGGCCGCATCCTTGGCCGACCTCGTCGTCATCACATCGGATAACCCGAGATCTGAGCCGCCTGCTGCGATCATGGATGACGTGGAACGTGGCGTCACCCAGGCATCAGAGCGAATCGAGGACCGCCGGCACGCCATCCGGCGCGCCATCGAAGAGGCGCGCCCCGGTGACACGATCCTCGTCATGGGGAAGGGCCATGAGCCGTATCAGGAGATCGCAGGCGTGAAGCACCCGTTCGACGATCGGGCTGTCGCCCGCGAGGAGCTTGCGCTGGTCAGAGGGGCTCGCTCGTGATCGCTCTCGGCGTGGCACTGGCGATCGGACTCTGCATCTCCATCTTCGGGATGCCAGTCGCCATCCGGTATTTCCGGCGCCGGTCGATCGGCCAGTTCATTCAGGAAGAGGTGGAAGGACACCACCACAAACAGGGAACGCCCACCATGGGCGGCACGCTTTTCGTAGTCGCCGTCGTCATCGCCTATGTGATCTCTCACATAAAGATCTGGACGCCTACGAGCGGGTTGACGTTCAAGGTCGATCCGTTCTACGCGGGCGGCCTCCTCGCCCTTCTGGCATTCGTGGGTATGGCGGTCATCGGGTTTCTCGATGACTACACCAAGCACACGCGAAAGCGATCGCTGGGATTGAGCATCAAAGCGAAATACTCGGGCCAGCTGGCCATCGCCATCTTGTTCGCCTGGGGTGCGCACCTCGCCGGCGTGTCCACCGCCCTGAGTTTCGTGCGCCCACTCGGTCTCGACCTGGGGCCGGTGTTGTTCGCGGCGCTCGTGTTGCTGATGATCACCGGGTTCGCCAACGGCGCCAACTTCGCAGACGGAGCTGACGGCTTGGCGTCGGGTTCCGCCGCGCTCATGTTCGGGGCGTACATCATCATCGGGTTCTGGCAGAACACCCAGAACGCCGACCCCACATCGACCCTCTATCGAGCCGCCACCGATCCGTTCGAGGTGTCGATCCT
>JAOUGY010000449.1 GCA_029865445.1 Acidimicrobiia bacterium
TTTCGAAATCCGGTGCAGCGCCAGCGCCGCGTCCGCCACCCGATTCATCGCCCGTTTCCGTGTGATGGTCGACGGCACCTCGGCCAACCTGGAAGGGTCGAGGTCGGCGCCCGAACAGAAATCGCCCCCCGCCCCCGTGATCACCAGGACTCGGAGGTCCGAGCGTTCGAACGCCTCGAACTCTCGGGCCAACTCGCCCCAACCGTCGGGAGACGGGACCGCGTTCTTGCGGTCGGGCCTGTCCAAGGTGAGCCAGCGCAGCGGCCCGCGGTCTTCGATCCGAATCCAGTCCATGTCGCCAGCCTATCCTCGGGAGACCACCGTCAGGAATGCTTTGGGCCTCAACCCGTTCCGCCCACAATCCAAGACCACCTTCGACATCGCCATGGTCATCGGGGCGATCGTCCTGACCCTTGTGGTCATCGGCTGGGCTCTGTTCGGGGGTTGATCGTGGACGATGTGGTCGTGACCCCGGTCCAGCCCTACGCGGCCCGGAAGGCATACGTTTGTCCCGGCTGTGACGGTGTGATCCCCCCTGGGACCTATCACGTGGTGGTGGTACCCGAACACGAACCCGACCTGCGTCGACACTGGCATCGGGGGTGCTGGGACCGCGATCTGCGCCGTCGTTTCGGCCGAACCGCCGGTCAATCTCCCTGACGTCCTCCAGAATCGGGCAAACCGTCCGATAACAGGTACATGAGCGCACATCCCACGCTCACCCACGTCGTCAATCCCGTTGGAGTGGATCCCGATCATCCCCTCTGGCTGACCCAGCAGGTCACGTTCGCGGCGATGCGGCGGGCACTGCACGGTCTTGAAGACCGCGTCGAGGTGGCGACGGTCGGGTACCCGGAGGATGCCACCATCATTCCGCCCGAGTTCCGCCGGCTCCCTGACCTTTCGACGTCGGCCCTCGACGTCGCGGACTTCTCGAATCGCCGGAAGCTTCCATTCCTCGGGGACATCCTGAGCACGGCCGCCCAACACTGCAGCAGCGACCACCTGATCTACACCAACCTGGACATCATCCCCGGTCCGGACTTCTACCGGTTCGTGTTCGACAAGCTCGCGTCGGGTGAGCAGGCATTCACCATCAACCGGCGCACCGTCGCCCCGGTGGCCGAACCGTTGGAAAACCTCGATGCCCTGTTCTCTCAACACGGCGCCCCCCACCCCGGCCACGACTGTTTCGTGTTCCCCCGGGCCTGGGTCGATCACTTCGACCTCGGACGAACCGTCGTGGGTGTGCCGTGGATCGGATTCAACCTGCTGTTGAATCTCGCCACCGTCGGTGATGTGACCGTCCTCGACGGTGAGTTCCAGACGTTCCACATCGGCGACGACCGGACCTGGATGGATGAGGACGACAGGCCCTATCGCGACTTCCACACCGAGGTCGCAGTCGGAGTCACCGAGCGCATGTTCGTTCGCGACCGCACGCTGCGATCCAATCCGTACATCATGAGCCATGTGCGACTGATGGAGGGTCAGCGAGCAGACGCCGACTTCCGCCCACCGGAAACCCGGGCCGAACCGCCTGTCCCCAAGGTGTTCTCGATCAGTTCCGGACGGGCCGGCTCCGAATACCTGCAGACCCTCCTGGCGAGCGCCTCCAAGGTGAAGGCCTTCCATGAACCTCAACCGACCATGAGTGGACGGCCGCTGGAGCAGGCGATGGAGACGGGCGAGCCGGGCCCCGACCTGGTGGCCGCCAAACTCGCCACCGTCGAATCGGTGTGCCAGTCGTTGCCCCCGGGCTGGACCTACGCCGAAACGAACCACATGTTCATCAAGACCTTCGCCGACGCCGCCGTCAACCGGTGGCTCGACTCGACCTCGGTCATCCATCTGCGGCGCAATCTCGTCGACGTCCTGGCGTCGTTCATGAAGCTGGGGTACTTCTCCGATCTGAACAAGGCCTGGCCACATTGGATGCACCGTGTTCCCTCCGGCCTGTCACTCATCGACACACCCGCCTCCTTCGAAACGATGGACCCGATGGATCGTTCGATCGCCTATCTGCTCGACATCGAAGCCCTCGGCGCCGACTTCGCCCTCCGGCACCCAGACCTCACGATGGTGGAGACGTCGCTGGAGGCGCTCCAGGAACTCGAGGAGGTCGAGCGCGTCCTCGATGCGTTGGGACTCGTCCCCACTCCCCGCACCCTCGAGGTGACGGGCCGGCGGGTGAACGAGCGGTCCCACGTCAAACGGGGTTTCGGTCTCGACGTGGACCGATCAGAGTGCCGCCTGAGACTGGAGCGGTTCGCCGAGGACATCGACATCGGCGCCGCACAGTGGTGGGTGGAGCGATCGCTTGCGGAGGCACCCTGATGGTGTCTGGACCCACCACCGATAGTGGCTACAGTGCCCGCATGGTCGCCTCGGCGGCCTCGTTTTTCGCCTGGGGCACTCTGGTTGCTCCGGCGCGCATCTGGAGGGAACCATGACAGACAAAGTCGCGTTGATCACCGGAATCACCGGCCAGGACGGCTCCTATCTGGCGGAGCTGCTCCTCGACGAGGGCTACGTCGTGCACGGCACCGTACGCAGGGCGTCCACGTTCGGTACCGAACGTCTCGACCACCTCTACATCGACCCGCACCTGCGGGACGCCCGGCTCTTCCTCCACTATGCCGACCTCGCCGACAGCGGCTCCCTGGCCCGCCTCGTCGCCGAAACACGCCCCGATGAGGTGTACAACCTCGCCGCCCAGTCCCACGTGGCCGTCTCGTTCCGAAATCCGCTGTACACCGCCGACGTCGATGCCCTTGGGACCCTCAGGCTTCTCGAAGCGATCCGCATGATCGACAAACCTGTCCGGTTCTACCAGGCGTCATCGTCGGAGATGTACGGGAAGGTCGA
>JAOUGY010000123.1 GCA_029865445.1 Acidimicrobiia bacterium
CCTCAAAACCCACACCCCCTACAACGAACACACCGCCTGGGCCCACCGACAACCCACACCCCAACAAGACGCCGCTTGACATTCACCCCCATGGGATGTCTACCTCCCGGCCTTCGGCCGGCAGGTACCTTCCCCCCTATCCGGGGGACAACCCGGTCCGGTGAACAACCGAGTCCCGCCGGCACTGGAAGACTCGCAACGGCGCCATCCGCGACAGGTGGCACCCAGGAAGCCCGACTCCCGCGTCGAGAAATCCCCCTTCCCCCCTCGCTCCGCTCCGGGGGACCACCAGAAGTTGTCCCCCACGAAGTGGGGGAAGGTCCCTGCCATCGACCGATGGCAGGTAGGGGGCAAGCTCAACGCGGAACCACCGTGCGAGGTGAACACTCGCAACCCGCCGGCACCAGGAGACTCGCAACGGCGCCCTCCCACGACAGGTGACACCCAAGAAACCCGACTCCCGCGTCGAGAAACCCCCTTCCCCCCTCGCTTCGCTCCGGGGGACAACGCTTCTCGGTACTCTCCGATCGTGACCACGTTTCTCACGAATGGGCGGCTTCCGGACGGCACGCGGGTGGACATCGGCGTGGACGATTCCGGGCGGATCGAATCGCTCGGCCCGGCGCAAGGCGGAACGGCTGACTTGGACCTCGAAGGTTGGCTGGTGCTTCCGGCACTCGGTGAGCCTCACGCCCACCTCGACAAGGCGCTCACCGCCGACCTGATCCCCAACCCCCGGGGCGACCTGGGCGGAGCGATTGCGGCCTGGGCCGAGGCGGCAGCGACATTCAGCGAAGAGGACATCATCAGCCGGGCTTCACGGGCTCTCGATCGTCTTCTCGTCAACGGCGCAACCGCCGTCCGCACCCATGTCAACTGCAGCGGCGAGTTCGGTGCGAGGGCCGTCACGGCCATGATCGAAGTGCGCGACCGGTACACCGACCTTGTCGACCTCCAACTCGTGGCGCTGCCGAGCCGCCCGCTCACCGGAGAGGATGGCCGCGACAACCGCCGTTCGCTGGAAGCCGCTATCACCGCCGGTTTCGACGTCGTCGGCGGAGCACCTCACCTGGACCCCGACGGCGAGGTCGCCACCCGCTACTGCCTCGATGTGGCGCGGGAGGCCCGCCTTCCCCTCGACCTTCACACCGACGAGACACTCGACCCCGAGGTGTCGCTCCTGTCATATCTCGCGCGGCTCGTGATCGATACGAACTTCGACCTGGACGTCACCGCGAGTCACTGTGTGAGCCATGGCATGCAGCCCGAGTCTGTGCAGGGCGACGTCGCGAGGCTTGCCGCGGAGGCAGGGATCGCGGTGGTCACGCTGCCCCAGACCAACCTCTTCCTCCAATCCCGGACCAAGAGGGTCGCGACACCGCGCGGTCTCCCAGGGATTCAAGCCCTCCGCGACGCCGGGGTGATCGTTGCCGCCGGCGCCGACAACCTCCAGGATCCGTTCAACACGGTTGGCCGCGGTGATCCCCTGGAGACGGCCACACTCATGGTCATGGCGGCTCACCTGACGCCGGACGAGGCGCTGGAGACCGTATCGACCAATGTCCGCCAGGCCCTGGGCCTGGCACGGGCAGGCACACTCGTCGGTTCACACGCCGATCTGCTCGTCATCGATTCCCCGACGATTCGATCAGCCGTCGCGGACGGGCCGGGATCACGCAAGGTTGTCCGCGGCGGCCGGATGGTGGCCGAGACTCGCACCCACAGTGTCATCCACCGGTGAGTTTCCGAACCCGGTCTCCCTTCCGAAACGAGCCACCTTCGACCACGAAGGCGTTCAGTCCGCGGAATCGCCCCTCTCGGCCAACCCCGACGTTCACGAACCGGAGCGCCTCGGCACCGAAACGTGATGCGAATTTCTGACAACCCGTGTGCGGTGTGGGCGACACCTCCACGATGGCCGCGCCTATCTGGAGCCGCGATCCTGCGGGAAGGTTGACATGGGATATGTCCATGTCGACAAAGATCTGATCGCCGCACAGCGGCCAGCGCTCCTCGAGCAACGCCACAGCGTGTGCCACCCGGCTGTTCATGATGGTGAGTTGGGCGAGAGGGTCTGCTGATCCGTCGGCGGTATTGGGCGCGCCCCGAGCCTCCCAGTTGTCACCGACGAGCCCAACGACGGGATCGAGCACTCCGGTTTCGACTACCTCTCGCAAGTCGATGTCAGGCCGTCGAACGACCATCTCCACGAGACCCTCGTCACGAGGTGCAGACTGGAGATGGTCGATGAGGCGTTCGAGATCGGCGGTCGTGCGGTACATGCCTCGAGTATGCCCGAACGACCGGACGTCTACGCCAACAAAGGAGGGCCCCCGATCAAGGTCGGGGGCCCTCCTCGTTCAACCGAGGCCGATCGACTCGTCGATGAACTCGTTCGTCGTGATGTCGGCGGCCGTGAGGCCGTCCGGAACTGTCATTCCGGCTCCGACGATCTGATCGATGACACCCTGGACCCGCGCTTCGTCCATGTTGCCCACGGTTCCGTCAGGACCGTTGCCGACGAGGCCGAGATCCTTCTGCTGCTGGATCGAGAAGTCCGCCACACCCTGGGAATACACCCAGAAGTCCTGGAAGGTCTCGACTGTTTCCACGATCAGCGCATTCGCCGTCGAGGGGTCGGCCACGTAGTCGACCACGGCCTGCTGCACGATCGGCACGAGGTGCTCGAGGCAGGGACGAAGCGTCTCGAGGTCACCCGAACGGATGGCGAGCGGCTGGCTGTACAGCTCGAAGCCAGCGTCGTGGATCAGCTGGAAGGCGATGGGCTTGCCCCACTCGGGAACCTCGAACTCGTAGATGTACGGCTCGGCCGAGGCGAATCCCTGTTGGGCGATGGCGCCGCCTTCCGCGACGAAGCGCGCAGGCGATCCGTCGTAGGAGGGGTCGACATTGTCCTGGGACAGGATCCCTTGGGCCACGAACACGTCCATGAACACGCCGCCTGCGAAGTACTGGATGAGCACGTCGTTGGCACCGAGGTCGGCGATCGTCTTGTAGTCAGGATACGTCTCGGGATCCCACATGATGATCTGGGGGTTCTTTTCGAGCGGCGCGACCACGGCGATCGTCGGCGTGTCGGCGTAGCCGAGCACCGCCTCGTCGGTGGATACGTAACCCAGGGTGATCGAGTCGTCGGTGTACATCTGGGTCGATGGCGACTGGAACCCGATGGCCGGGCCGCCGGTGCGAACCTCGATGTCGACGCCCATGTCCTCTCCACCCGAGGTCAACGACCCGGTGACGGTCTTCAGCCCGGCGTCGATCGTGTAGTCCGGACCCACCATCTGGTACATCGCACCGTGTTCCGCCTCGGGGAACCAGTCGGTCTGGATGACAATGGGGTCGGGGCACACGTCGGCGAGGGAGGCCATTGCCTCCCCGGCCGTGGTCTCCGGGGTTTCAGCCGCCGTGGTTTCTGGGGTCTCCGCCGCCGTCGTCGCAGGCGCTTCTGCCGCCGTCGTCTCCGGCGCGGCATCGGTGTCCGCGGTACCTCCATCGCCGCACGCCGCCGCTACGAGAGCGACGACCGTCAAGAGGCCCAGCCAGGCTCTCGAACGTCTCATGTGGTTCCTCCTCTTTCTTTCTGCTCTGTCCAACTTCGGATGTGTCATGTGGGGGCGCCGCCACCACCGTCGTACCACTTCCCGATTGCTCGGTTCTGCAGCCATCCGAAGAAGAGAAAAACGCCCACGCCGAGGGCCGAAGACATGACGATCGCGGCCAGGAGTTGCTCGCCGAGGAGTCTGTTTGCGTACTTCTGGAGAAGCTGGCCGATTCCCACCTCGCCGCGCCCGAAGAAGAAGTCACCGACGATTGCACCGATCACCGACAGCCCGGCGGAGATGCGGAGTCCGGCGAAGATCGCGGGCGTGGCGGCAGGGAACGTCAGCTTCGTCAAGCGAGTCCATCTGCTGGCGTGATGAAGGGTGAAGAGGTCGTGATGACCGCGTTCGGCGGACTGGAGTCCGAACAGGGTGTTCACGATGATCGGGAAGAGCGAAATGATCACACACACGATGACCCGCGAGAACTGGCCGGTGCCGAACCAGAACTGGATCAGCGGGACTATTGCGAGGATGGGGATGGCCTGGAGGGTCACGGCGTATGGAAACACTGCCCGTTCGATGAGTTTGGTCTGGCTCATCGCCACGGCGAGCGACATCCCGAGGACGATCGACACGCTCAACCCGATCAGGGCGACCTTGGTGGAAGACCAGAGCCCACCCAGGATCTCCGCGAGATTGGCTCCGTTGAGGAAGCCTTCGGTCAACACCGCGTGCGGCGGCTCGAGCAGGAAACGCTGACGCTCCTCGAGGATGCCGTAGCTGACCAGATACCAGACACCCACGAGAAGCACACCGAAGAAGATCGGCGGGACCACGGTGGCCGCCACCCCGCGCTGAACGGACTGCTTGCGCAGTTTGTCCGCGGCAGCGAGCGGCTCCGTCATGTCGGGCACTTGGGAATCGTGTGAAGAGGTATCGGGCATGCTCACGTGTGGGCTCCTTCCAGCGATGCGGCCACCTCACCGCTGATCCGGGCGAACTCGGGATCGAACCGCAACTCCGGCTTCCGGGGATACTCGAACGGAATCTCGTACGTGGCCACGAGCCGCCCCGGACGAGCCGACATCACGTGGACCCGCGTAGACAAGAACACCGCTTCGCTGATCGAGTGGGTGATGAAAAGGCCTGCGAACTGCTCACGCTCGAAGAGATTGAGCGTCTCCTCGTTCAGCCTCGCCCGTGTGATCTCGTCGACGGCGCCGAACGGTTCGTCGAAAAGGAAAACCGGCGGCTCGAGCGTCAGGGTCCGGGCCAGCGAGACGCGCATCTTCATGCCACCCGAAAGCGACTTCGGATAGTGGTTCTCGAAGCCTCTCAACCCCACCAGTTCGATGGCGTCGGTGGCGAGGCGTCTGCGATCGGCGGGATCGAAACCATGGAGTTCGCACAACAACTCAACGTTCTGTTGGACGGTCCGCCACGGAAGCAAGGTTGCGTCCTGGAACACGTAGCCGATCCGCTCCCGATCAACCTCGACCGTTCCACCCGTGTTGGCCAGCAAACCGGACGCGATCTTGAGAAGCGTGGACTTCCCGCATCCCGAAGGTCCGACGATGGTCACGAACTCGCCCCTGTCCACAGAGAAGGAGACGTCACGCAGAGCCTCGGTCCCGTCAGGGAAGGTCATCGAGATGTCTCGGAACGACAGGGCCGCCGCCACGCGCAGGTCCTCCTCGTCGGATGGTCGGCCAAACTTAGTAACGGCCCGGACCGTTGTGAGGCCGTTCGGGAGGGAAAATGTTGACCAGAGCGACATTTTTCCGACTACTGCGATAGCTTGAACCCATGGTTGTCGAGATGCTCACATTCCAGGTCGACCCGGCAGACCAGCCGACCTGGCTGGCGGTGGAGGAGTCCGTGTGGACCGAATACCTCACCCGGCAACCGGGTTTCGCCCGCAAGCAGGTGTGGCGCGACGTCGACCGCCGCGACCTCATCACCGCAGTCATCTGGTGGGAATCGAAAGACCTCTGGAAGAGGATCTCGCCCGCCGACGTGGAAGCCGTGGATGCCCGTATGGGCGAGTGGTTCCGGGAGTCGGTGATGACCGAATTCGAGGTCCTCGGCGACTACCTACCGAGCTGATCGAGTACCCCGGCCGCCCATCCGACCATCTCGACGGGGTCGGAGTGATCGACCAGCGCCATACCGATCGAGGCGGGAGCATGCGCCTCCGCCAGACCCCCCAACACCTCGGCGATGGCCCCCGGGCCGCCTCCGACCGATGTCGGATCGCCCCTGGTATCGGTGACGAATCGCACCGATTGGTAGATCGCCACGTCGATCGGGCGTACCGACCGCGCCCAGCCCACCACAGGGCCCAGGTCCGATGCGGCGAACCCCGACAGAAAGACGCCGTCCGCCAGTCCCGACGCCAGCCGGTTGATCCGCTCCCCCCGCGACCCGACGAACAACGGCACGGTGGTCGCCGGGAGGCCGTGCGGCGGCGGTGAGTAATGCGCGGTCTCGCGGCGACCGAGCACCGCCCGAGCCGTTTCGAGCGCGCCCCGCATGAGGGCGACCGGCCGCTCGTACGCCAGACCGAATGGATCGAGCGACTCGGTTCCGCCCACCCCCCAGCCGAGAACGAAACGTCCATCGGACAACTCGGCGATCGTGGATGCGGTGGCCGCAACGGCTCCGGGATGCCTCAATACCGGCGATGTGATCCCGACGCCCAGCCGGACGGTCGACGTGCGTTGTGCGGCGGCGGCAAGCACAACCATCGGATCACGAGCGACTCCTTCGTCGGCGATCCACACCTCGTCGAACCCGGCCGACTCGGCGGCCACCACGGCATCTACGAGCCGATCGACCGCGGCGTCGGGGTGGAGCCACACTCCGAAACGAACTGGCGGCCCAGCTTCCACCGGAAGCGCCGTCACATCCGCGCCCGTATCAACTCGATGATCGTGGCCACCGCCCCGACCTTCATGCCCCCGGGGATGATGATGTCGGCGTGACGTTTCGAGGGTTCGACGAACTCGTTGTGCATCGGACGCACCGACGTGAGGTATTGGGCGAGCACGGATTCGGGAGAACGGCCACGCTCGTGGATGTCCCGTTCGAGACGGCGTGCCAACCTCAGATCGGCATCGGTGTCCACGAAGACGCGCAGGTCCATGAGCGCCCGCAACTCGGGCTCCGCGAGCACGAGGATTCCTTCGAGGATCACCACCGGGGCCGGCGCCACGGTCACGGTTTGGACACTCCGTAGGTGCTGGGAGAAGTCATAGACGGGCTGTGCGAATGGCAGCCCCTCCCGAAGGGTCTCCAGGTGTGTCACCAGCAGGTCGGTTTCAAGCGAGTTCGGGTGGTCGTAGTTGAGGCGGGTGCGCTCCTCGAACGTGAGGTCGACACGATGCTTGTAATAGGCGTCGTGTTTCACATACGCCACTCCGTCGATCGCCTCGATGAGCGCTTCGGCGATCGTCGTCTTTCCGGAACCGGAACCACCCGCCACTCCGATGATGAGCGGAGTGGAGTTGCCCCATCCGGAAGGGTCGAATCGTGGGGGTGGGGGTAGGGCCATACCGGGACTACGTTAGAACCCATGCCCCGACTCCATCGCACGATCACCGTTCCGTCGAGCCTCGAAGACGCATTCGAGTACGTGGCCGATTTCTCCAGGGTCGCCGAGTGGGATCCGGGCGTCTCTCGATCGTCGCAGACCATCGAGGGAGGCGTCGGAGCCGGTGCGACCTACGCGGTGGAGGCGGTGTTCGGAACGAGGACGATTCCGATGACCTACACGACCACCACCTTCGAGCGACCCCATCGAATCGTTCTCCGCGGAACCGGAGCGACGCTCACCGCCATCGACGAGATCACGTTCCGGACCACCGCCGCCGGAACGGCGATCGACTACGTCGCCGACATCCAGCTGGTGTGGTGGATGAGAGTCACCGAACCGCTCTTGCACGGTCGTTTCCAGTCCCTGGCCGACGAGGCCCTGGCGGGACTCGAGGCCGCGCTGAGCTGAACTCAGCCCGACGGGTCCTCGAAGTCGGAGACGTGACGTCTGTTAACGCGAAACCGTGATTTCATGTCTCCCAGAACGCCGGTGACGAGCGTCGTATCCGAAGGCGCAACGACCTCGTGCATCGGCCCGATCCCAAAGATCTCGACGACCGGTTCACTGGAGATGAGCGCGTCCTCGGAGGTCACCGGGTCATCCACCTCATCCGGCTCTGAGTGCTGTTCGACGACCGGCCATTCCGCCGAAGACTCGGTCCCCCAGCCGGCCTCCTGATCGGTTGAGTCAGAATCCTGGACACCCTCGACATTCGGATCGTTCACGTCACCGCCGGCTTCATCTGGGGCGGGATCGATCCTCGAATCCTCATCGGCGATGTCGGCCCAACCGTCGTCGTTGATCACAGGTGCCTGGTCCGTCCAGTCGCCAGCGAGAATCTCCGCGTTGCGTTTGAGAACGCCCAGTGCCTCCAGCGTGAGGATGGTGGCGACGGCCTTTCGACGTCCCACCCGGGCCTCCAACGCGTCGATCGAAAAAGGCTCCACGAGATCCGCGATCAGCTGCCAGGCGGCCGGCTTCAGGGAGAGCTGGTCGCCGATGTGACGGTTCAAGGCGAGACCCTCCCCCGACGAAACCCCCAGATCCGTGAGCCGCTTCTCACGGAAGAGGTCCTTTTCGATCGCCGCGAAGATCGCTTTGGTCTCGATCGGCCGTTCTGGCGGTCGAGGAAGGTCGCGTGTACCGAACTCGAATGTGCCGTCCTCGATACCCACCAGTCGGCCGATGGCCTCGACGATTCGCGAGAACCGGTCGCCTCCGGTTGCGGGCTGTCCGAACACTTCGGCGTCCACGACGGCGCCGTCACGTAGGTAGACGGCCCCGGCGAAGCGTTCTCCCACCAGATCGATGGAGGCCGATTTGTGCGTGATCTTGGCGATTTGGAGCAGGTCTTCCACGCTCCACTCACCAAGGCTGCCCGACATCATCACGAGGATTCACCTTTCGCCGCGTCCGCCCGCGATCGGGCACGATCGCGACGGCATCCTCACGACCAGTCGGCAGGTTCTCCGTTCAGACGAGTGATCTGACGAGAACCCATCCGATGAGAAGAAGCACCGGGAGGAGTGCGACGAGATCGCCTGCCGCCATCACCCGGTTCCTGCGCTCGAATTGTGTTTGTGCCATCTGACCCTCCGTGCATCCCTTATCGGTGTGACGCCTTCACACTTGAAGAGGTTCCCGACGCCGTGTTGAAAAGATTTCACGACCTCTGTCAGATGCACCACGGGTTCGCCTGATACACCGAGTTACCGACGGCTAGCGTCCGGGTGGATCACCTTCAGGAGGACGCTCATGGCCGAGAACACCAAGATCCTGCTCGACGAATCCGAGATGCCGACGACGTGGTACAACGTGGTACCCGATCTTCCGGCGCCGCCTCCTCCCCCACTGCACCCGGGCACCCACCAGCCGATCGGACCCGACGATCTGGCGCCGCTCTTCCCGATGGCGCTGATCATGCAGGAGGTCACGGGAGACCGCTACATCGACATCCCGGGGGAGGTGCTCGATGTGTACCGGCTGTGGCGGCCGTCCCCGCTGTTCCGGGCCCACCGGCTCGAAAAGCTCCTCGATACCCCTGCTCGCATCTACTACAAGTACGAGGGCGTTTCCCCCGCTGGATCGCACAAACCCAACACCTCCGTTCCGCAGGCCTTCTACAACGCAGCCGAAGGCGTCAAGAAGCTCACCACCGAAACCGGGGCGGGGCAATGGGGGTCGGCGCTGGCATTCGCAACGGCGCAATACGGGCTCGAATGTGAGGTCTGGCAGGTGCGGGCGAGCTACGACCAGAAGCCGTACCGCAAGTCGATGATGGAGGTGTGGGGGGCCACGGTTCATCCGTCGCCATCGGAGATCACCGAGGCGGGCCGCACGATCCTGGCCATGGATCCCAACTCGACCGGTTCGCTCGGCATCGCCATCTCCGAGGCGGTCGAAATGGCCGCCCAGGACCCGAATACGAAGTACGCCCTGGGGTCGGTGTTGAACCACGTGCTGATGCACCAGACGATCATCGGTGAGGAGGCCCTCCTCCAGCTCGCCAAGGTGGGCGAGTCACCAGACGTGCTCGTGGGGTGCACGGGTGGCGGATCGAACTTCGGCGGTCTCTCTTTCCCGTTCTTGCGCGAGAAGCTGGCCGGGAAGATGAACCCGACCATCAGGTGCGTCGAGCCTGCAGCGTGCCCGTCGCTGACCAAGGGTGAATACCGGTATGACTTCGGCGACACCCTTGGGATGACACCGCTCGTCAAGATGCACACGCTCGGTCACGACTTCATCCCGGACCCGATCCACGCCGGTGGTTTGCGCTACCACGGCATGGCGCCACTCGTTTCCCATCTCTACGAGTTGGGACTGGTCGAAGCAGAGGCGATCGGTCAGGTCGAGTGTTTCGACGCGGCCGTGAAGTTCGCTCGGACCGAAGGCATCGTGCCCGCGCCGGAGCCCACGCATGC
>JAOUGY010000124.1 GCA_029865445.1 Acidimicrobiia bacterium
CAGAACGGTGGGGTCCTTCGGCAGGATGATCCGGACGGTGGCGATCAGGTCGCCATCGCGCGCCCCTCGGCCCGCAAGCCTGAACTCGGTGCCTCCGTCGGTCCCCGGTGGGATCAGTAGCCGAACGGGCCCTGCGGGCGCCGGAACGTGAACGACCGCACCGGCGACGGCCTCGGAGATGGTGATCGGCACCGAGACGAACACGTCGTCGTCGATCCGGCGGAAGATCGGGTGGCGCCGGACCCGAATCACGACGAGGAGGTCTCCCGGATTCCCACCAGGACCGCCTGGACCCCCTGCTCCGGCAACGGTCATCGTGTCGCCGTCGTCGACGCCCGGTTCGATCTCGACGTCGACCATCCGGCGACCCACGATGGTGCCCCGTCCGCTGCAGAGTGCGCAACGCTCGCTCGGCTGGGTGCCTTCCCCGCCGCATGTGAGACACGTCCCGACGCTCTCGCCAAATCGGTTGCGATAGGCGACCGTCTTCTTGCCATCGCAAGTCCAACACACCACCTCGCTGCCGGCGCGGTCGTACCCGGTGCCCCCGCAGCCTCCGCAGGTGATGGGTCCGGTGACGGTGACCGGCACCTGTCCTCCCGCCACGGCCGTTTCGAAGTCGATGTCGGCGACGGCGAGAACATCCTCGCCGTTTCGGCTCCACTTCCGACCTGAGTCCTGGAAGATATTGGGTTCGCCTTCCGGTGGAGGTACCACCTTCGATCCGACGTGGTGAGCGTCGTATGCGGCGCGCTCCGAGCTGCTCACCAACAGCCGGTAGGCCGCGGCGACTTCCCGAAACCGCTCCGATGCGGTCGGATCGTCCGGATTGAGGTCGGGATGCAGCGTGCGGGCCAGCTTGCGGAACGCCCTGCGGACCTGGTCGTCGGTGGCGTCAGGCGAGAGGCCCATGATCCGGTAGGGATCCATGATTGGACAGTCCAGCAGAAGAACGCCGTTTCAGGAAGGTCGGTGTTGCCGAGCCGGGCCCGGCTCAACTCTCGGGTGGTGCCAACTCGGCCAGCCGCTCCAGGCTCTGCCTGAGTGCCCTACGGCGAACCGGGAGCACAGCCGATACGAACACCCACTGTCCGAACCCGAGCCGCTCGGGCCGAAAGTGCCGTGTGACGAGTGTGCCACCGCCCTGCCTGGCCAGTTCTATTCGATGCCGGTAGGTCCCGGTCCGATCGATCGCCCGGAATTCGATCACTCTTTCAGGTTGGGATTCGATGACTTCCAAATCGGCCACGAACACCCGTCCGTGCGAGTTGGCGGACGAACGAAAAGTCGTGGAGCCGAGTGCCGTGACTTCGAGGGCGTCTGCCGACCACTCGGGGTGCCGCGTGAGATCACCGACCAGCGCCCACACTGCGTCGGGTTTCGCAGAAATGACAAGTGAGACCGACAGCCCTCGCACGGCACCATCCTGACAGATCAACAGGCCACGGGAAGCCCAACCTGGGTCTGGTAGCTCTCAGTCCTCGGGTCGTCTGGCGATCAGCGAGATGAGGTGCCAGAACTTGGGGTCCCTTCGAGCGCCGCCGACGCCTTCGTGGCGTTGCTCTCGGAGTAGCTCGATCTCCCAGCCTGTGGCGAGGTTCTCGACATCGTCGATGGAGTGAACTAGACAGGCCGCGGCCCAATCGTCGTCGGGTCCCAGGAACTGACCCACGAAATGACCGCCTGGGCGGATGGCGCCGCGAATCTGCTGCCACAGACCGTCGAACACCTCCACCGGGCAGAACGGGAGGCTGAGCTGGGCAAACACGAGATCGACCTCGGGCAGGTCCACGCCGGCGAATCTCGACACGAGCGTTGTGAGCCGGTCGGCTTCGTCACCGGCGGCACGAGCTCGGGTCAGTTCGATGGCGGATGGCTCGCTGTCGATCGCCAGCACCCGCCAGCCCCTGTCGAGCAAGGCCTTGGATTCGACGCCGTTCCCGCACCCGAGGTCGACGGCCAGCCGTCCCTGCCCGTGGTTGGCGTCGATGTAGTCGACTGCCTCGATGAACCAGGGACTCGGATTGCGCCCGGCGGTGGCGCGGTAATAGGCCTCCCAGTCCTCGGTGCGGGGATCGATCACGGTGTCCTCCAGGTGGATTCGATGCAGCATATGCTCCTGTCCTGTCCGAGTGCGATGTCGGGTGGCGGCGCCGCCGGTGGTCGACCATCATGTGCCGATGCGCCGCACCACCGTCGATGACATGGCGGATCTCCTGAGAGGTCGGATCCATCGAGGGGAGTTGAGCCCGGGCGATCGGCTGCCGGCCGAGCGCGAGCTCGCCGCTCAGCTCGGTGTCGGACGCGTGACTCTTCGCGGAGCGCTCGCCAAGCTCCAGTCGGAGGGCTACCTCGAAGCGCGTCGCGGGGCCGCGGGCGGCCACTTCGTCACCAGGCTCGACGAGCCGTACAGACGGTGGCTCCTGAGCATGAAAGACAACCTCACCGATCTCGACGATCTCATCGAGTTCCGCCTGGCCGTGGAGCGCCGCGCGGCCGAGCTCGCAGCCCAGCGGGCTGATGCCACAGACCTCGAACGGATGGCGGCGGCCATTGAACTCCTCGACAAGGCGGAGAC
The DNA here is from genome assembly GCA_029865445.1 of Acidimicrobiia bacterium. Classification (GTDB taxonomy): domain Bacteria; phylum Actinomycetota; class Acidimicrobiia; order Spongiisociales; family ZC4RG35; genus JAOUGY01. The sequence goes on from JAOUGY010000124.1 coordinate 2,579, forward strand.
CGCCGAGGAGTTTCGGATGGCCGATTCGGAATTCCACGCTGCCCTCGTCGAGGCGTCCGGCAGTCCGCGGCTGATCCTCGCCGTCGATCAGGCGCGAGGCGAACTGTTCTCGCCTACCGACCAACCCCGGTACGAGACGCACATCGACACGTCGCGGGAACAGCACCTGGCGATCTTCGACGCGGTCAAGGCCGCAGATTCGGTGGGAGCGGCAGACGCGGTGGAGGCGCATCTGCAGACGACACGCGTCGAGCTCCTCGACATGCTGTCTCGGTAGCCGCGCTGATCAGGTTTCGGTCAGCCGTTCGGGAGCCCGGTCGGGAACCCCGATCAGGGTCGCAACGTCGAATAGGCATGAAAGTCGCACTCTTGATCGCAGCGGCCGTGGTGGTCGCCGCCTGCGGGGGCGGTGAGCCCGCCGGGGAACCGGCGAACACGTCATCCCTGCCCGACACGACCGCCACTCCATCGGGGCCCGATGGGGATTGGAGGCTCATCGACGGGCTCGACCTGGTCGACGATTTCCCCGTCACCATGGCCGTGTCGGGGAGCCAGGTCGGAGGGCGGGCGGCCTGCAACTCCTACTTCGGCACGGCAACGGTCTCCGGGTCGTCGATCTCGATCGGCCAGCTCGGCCAGACCGAGATGGCGTGCGAACCGGCCGTGATGGAACTGGAGTCGGCGTTCACGGCTGCGCTGATGGCTGCCGACACCTTCTCCCGCGAAGGCGACCGGATGACCTTGACGGGCCCCAGCGTCGAGCTGGTGTTCGAGCTCATACCGCCCATTCCCACGGCCGACCTCGTCGGGGTCACGTGGGTCCTGGACACGGTGATCCAGGGCGAGACGGCGTCGAGCGTGGCGGGCGATCCGGCCACCCTGGTGTTGAATGCCGACGGCACTCTCGAGGGAAGCACGGGATGCCGGAGCCTCGAGGGCCGCTGGCAGGAGAGCGGCGGCGTGATCGTTGTGCCGGAGTTGTCCGCCGACGGTGAATGTCCTCCGGAGCTGGCAGACCAGGACAGCCAGGTGGTCACGGTCGTGGGAGACGAGTTCACCCCGCAGATCGACGGTGACCGGCTCACCCTCACCTCGATGGGTGGCGACGGACTCGTCTACCGCCTCGCCCCCTGACCCCTCCGGGTGTGACCACGATGTCGGCGGCTCGTTCAAGCGTGCGCGCGAACTCACGTGGAACGGGGGTGCCGGAGGCAGCGGGAAGCGCGCCGAACATGGTGGCTGCGATGAGCGCGATGAATACAAACATGCGGCGCATGAGTGATCCCCTCACTGGTTGTGGCCTGGTCGACGCCAACCCGGGTTCTCCCCGTGGGGGTGGTCTGGTGCCCAAGTGGTGCTTGGGCGGGTGTTGAGAGTCTGCCACGGTGGGCAAAGGGTCGCCGTTTCCGCACGACCGGACGGCTGAATGAAGTTGGTGCTTCTGGCGGGCTCGATTCCTCTCCGGCGGATAACGTTCCGGCTGGAGGTGCGACGTGAAGGCTCTCTTGGCTGGTTTCGTTTCGGCGATCGTGCTGTTGTCGTCGAGTCCGGTGGGCGCTGTCGACGACGCCGGCTTCGAGGTCGTCTTCGGCGATGTGCACACCCACACCCGGTACTCGGATGGAGCTTCCGGTTCCCCGGGTGATGCGTTCGCGGCGGCCAGGGTCGCGGGCGCCGACTTCATGGCGACCTCGGATCACAACTTCATGTTGACCGACGAAGAATGGGAGCTGAGCAAGCAACAAGGGGAGGCTGCCACCACGCGTGACTTCTCGGCGATCGTTGCCTCCGAATACTGGCTCACGAACGGATACGGTGAGGTCATCGTCTTTGGCGTCGACGAGTTGAGAAACAAGGCGAACTTTCGAAGCCCCGGGGCCGCCCTCTCCCGGCACCAGGTGATCCCGGCGTTCCTCGATTGGCTGGCGACCGAAGGCGGTTTGGGGATCTGGCCTCATCCCGGCGTGTATGGAGATCTCGATGAGTTCGACCATTGGACGCCTGCTCGCGATGTGGCGATGGTCGGAGTGGAGATCCACAACTACGGGAGCTTTCTGGGTGCACCGGCCAACTGGGGTGTCCACGACTACGAGGATCAGTTCCAACTGGCGTTGTCGCGCGGCTGGCATCTCATGCCGTACGCGACCTCGGACACGCATGCAGCCGACTGGATCGCGGGGTCTCCTGTTCGGACTGCTCTCCTGGTGACCGAGAACTCCCCCGACGCCGTCCTCGACGCCATGCGGTCGCGCCGTGGTTATGCGACCCTCGACCAGAATCTGGCCATCTCGTTCTCGATCGGAGAGGTCATGATGGGCGGTTCCATCGATCCCGCCGCGGATGCGCCGGTCACGGTGGAGGTCGTGGACCCGGATGGACCCACGATCACCCGGGTCGAGTTGATCGGTGCCGGCGGTGCGGTGATCGACGCCGAGACGCCGGCGGTCCCCTCGGCGTCCGTCAGTTGGTCGCCTTCGATTGCCGGTCCGACACCGTGGGCGTATGTGAGGGTGTGGAGTCTCGCCGACATCACGGGAGGCGACGGCGTTGTGGCATGGACGGCGCCGATCTGGTTCGAACCCGCCGGCTGATACGCACCGATTCCGGGGGGTTCCCCTACGCGGCGCGGATGGCCACGATCAAGATCAGCATCGCCAGGGGCGGCCCGAGGAGCACGACCAGGGTGCGGACCAGCTTCGATTCGATGCCGTACCGGGCGATGACGGCACTCGACGCGACGGCAACCACGTACGTCCCGGCGAGGAGTCCCACGACCACGTTGACGAGGTCGCTCCATCCGTCGGTGGCGGTCTGGCCGACGAGTCCGAGGATCGTGAACCCGACGGCGACTGCGACGTGAATCGCCAGGATGACGTAGTGGGATCTCGAGAGTGGGGGTTTGCTGCTCACGGTTCCGGTCGAATGTGTCAGCACAGCGTATCCGGTGCGAGGCCGTGTCAGCGGCCTCCGCCGACGTCGACGATGGCGCCGGTCATGTAGTGTGCCTCGGCCGCCAGGAAGACGATCACACCTGCTACCTCGTCGGGGGTGCCGAGCCGGCCCATGGGGATCGTCGCCGCCGCCTGCTCGAGGCGATCGACCATCCCGCTCTCACGGTGGATGTCGGTTTCGATGATGCCGGGGCGGACCGCGTTCACCCTGATCCCTTCGGCGGCGACTTCCTTGGCGAGGCCGACCGTGATGGTGTCGACGGCGCCCTTGGTGGCGGCGTAATCGACGTACTCGCCGGGGCTGGCGTGTCGCGCGGCCGCCGATGAGACGTTGATGATCACGCCACCTCGGCCTCCGTGTTGTGTCGACATGCGACGAATGGCTTCTCGGGCGCACAGCAGTGTGCCGACCACGTTGACATCGAAGAGGCGTCTCACCCGATCGGCGTCGAGCGAGTCGACTCGGGACATCGGTGCCACGATTGCCGCGTTGTTGACCAGACAGTCGATGGACCCGAACTCCGTGTCGATGTGTTCGAACATGCGGGTCACGTCGGCTTCGTCCGACACGTCGGCTTGGATGGCGAGGGCCCGAACACCCCAAGCCCGGCAGGCCGAGATCACACGCTCGGCGCTCGCACGGTCACTGACGTAGTTGACGGCCACGTCGTAACCGCGGCCCGCCGCCCGCACAGCGGTGGCGGCCCCAATCCCTCGTCCACCGCCGGTGATGAGCATCGTTGGCACGTGGGGAGTCTGGCACGGCAAGGATCGGCTTCGCTCTATGGTGGGCGACGTGGCTGAACACGCTCACGAACCGACTCACGACGAGCACCGTCACGGTGGTCGACACTGCCACGACCACGGGCCGGCCCGCTGGCGGGGGCTAGTGCGGTGGCTGTACCCGTATTTGCACCGAAATCCGCCGTCGAACCGGCTGGTGGTGGATCTGGCCGGGCCGGGTCCCGACGACCGAACGCTCGACGTCGGGTGTGGGCCGGGAGCGGCTGTGCGGGCCGCGGCGTCGGTCGCCCGGGAGGCGGTGGGCGTCGATCCTTCGGTCAGGATGTTGAAGATCGCCCGGCGTCGTAGTCGCGGTCATTCCAATGTTCGGTTCGTGGAGGCGCCGGCCCACAAACTTCCTTTTGGGGACGGCGAGTTCGACGTGGCATGGACCGTCCACGCCCTCCACCATTGGGGTGACGAAGGCGCAGGGCTGGCAGAGGTCCATCGGATTCTGTCTCCGGGCGGCCGCCTTCTCGTGATGGAGGCCCTCGATCCTGGGAAGCCCTGGGGTATCGGCGAGGAAGACGTCGACCGGATATCCCGGCTGCTGAGAGAGGTCGGGTTCACCGAGGTCACACGGTCGAATCACGCGTCCGACGGGTTCGACGAAGTGGTGCTCACCGCGACTCGGTGAAACCCCGGCAGGGTGTCACGAGCCGGCGACGGCAGCGAGACGGAGCGGCACGACCTGGGAGATCTCGGTGAAGTCGTTTTCGGCCGCGAGCAGCTTGGCCTGCGTCTCGTGGCGATGGCCGCGATCGGGTAGTCGATGAGTCCGCTGGGGTGATGCCTTGGCAGCGACACTGGCGATGGCGTCATCGAACGCTGCTGGCGAGCGCACTCTCAAGTGATCCGCCTCCGTCGGAGGTAGCCTTGGCTTGTGAGGACGCTCGGCAACGTGTTGTGGCTGCTGTTGGCGGGGATCTGGCTGGCGATCGGCTACGCGGTTGCGGGTCTCATCTCCTTCGTCTTCATCGTGACGATCCCGTTCGGGATTGCGTCGTTCCGGCTCGCCGGGTTCGTCTTGTGGCCGTTCGGCCGGACGGTCGTGTTCCGGCGCACTGCGGGGTTGTGGTCGGTGATCGGGAACGTCGTGTGGGTGATCGTTGTGGGGTGGGAATTGGCGGTGGCTCACCTGATCGCCGGGTTGGTTCTGTGCCTGACGATCATCGGGATTCCTTTCGGTGTCGCCTGCTGGAAGATGGTCCCGCTGGCGCTCCTTCCCCTGGGCCGCGAGGTCGTCCCGCTGCGTGGGGGCCACGCCGACCCGTACGGGCTCCCGAACTGAGTGATTGATCGGTCCCGAAGGCCCGAGTTCGGCGATCGGAACCGTCGAGGAGCCGGCCGAGGTTCGATCCGGCTCCAAGTCACAGCTGGGACTCGCCCGACCAAGCGTGCGTTCACCTGCGTACGCTTGGTGGGCCGAGCGATGGGAGGCAGGGAAATGGCTGACGGCGACGGGCAGGGCATGGCAGATTCGGGTGCTTCGGAGCGTGGGAGCGCTCTACCGGCTCCCAATTCGGGCGAGATGTTGGTGTTCGTCGGCGCCGCAGTGGTGCTGGCCGGGTGGGTTCTGTTCGATCTTCTGATCGACGACTACGGCACAGACGTCGCTTCGTTTGCGCTGGCGGTGTTCATCGTTGTGGCGGCGATGACCAACCGGGATCGGAAGACGGAGCCCCCAGTGCCACACGCCACCGCGATGTTCGTGGCTGGGGGAGTGCTGGGAGTGCTCGGAGTGGCGTTTCTCCTGGAGGAGGTCCGCGACGGCATCCTGGGCGCCGGGTTCCTCACCGTGATCGGCGCCCTCGTGTACTACGGAGGTGCGATCGTCGCCGGTGTGGGAGCACTGCAACTGAAGAAGTGACAGAGCGGGCCGACGGCTGTGTGAAATTGCGTACGGGAGTGCCATATACGGCACTCCCGTACGCAATTTGGGCTTGGTGGTGGGGTCAGCTGCAGCCGAGGCTGTTGCCGCAGTTCAGGCACTTGTAGCAAGAGCCGTTCCGCACGGTGATGTGACCGCAGGTGTCGCACAACGGTGCGTCGCCCATCATGTCCGACAGTGCCGCGTTCATGCTGGCGGTCCCGGCGTCCACGGCCTTGGCCGCCACCGCCGCCGGGGCTTTCGCCGGTGCCGGCGCCTCGGGTGCGGTCACCTTGCCTTCGGTGAACTCGACGGCTTTCGCCACCGCGTCCACGTCCTTCTCGGCAGCCACGTCGAACAATTCGGGCTGGTCGCCCGCCTCGGCGGCGATGCCCTTCTTCGGTCCGGGCAGTTCTCCGTCGCGAACCGGTGGCACCTGGGCGAGTTCGTCCCGATGCAGGTACTCCACACCGAGCGCCCGGAACACGTAGTCGACGATCGAGTTCGACATCTTGATGTTGGGATGCCCCTCCACCATGCCTCTCGGCTCGAACGTCTGGAACGTGAACGTGTCCACGAACTCCTGGAGCGGCACCCCGTACTGGAGGCCCTTCGACACGGCGATGGCGAAGCAACTGAGGATGCCCTTGAGGGTTGCCCCCTCCTTGGCCAGGTCGATGAACACCTCACCGAGCGTCCCGTCTTCGTACTCGCCCGTGCGCAGGTACACCTTGTGTCCACCGACGCGGGCCTCCTGGGTGTACCCGCCGCGGCGGCCCGGGAGTACGAACCGGGGTGGGCTCATCCCCAGCTGGTAGGCCTGGGTGGGCGACACGCCGGCGGGGATCTGACCCCAGGCGATCTTCTTCTCCGCCTCGTGGGCGGCGGTGATCTCTTCGGTCTCCTCGTCGGACTGGCCGTCGTCGGAACCGGCCGACAGCGGCTGGGATGCCTTCGAGCCGTCCCGGTACAACGCCATCGCCTTCAACCCGAGCTCCCAGCTCAGCCGGTACGACTCCTCGATGTCGGCAGTCGTGGCCTCGTTGGGCATGTTGATCGTCTTCGAGATGGCCCCCGAGATGAACGGCTGGGCGGCCGCCATCATCCGGATGTGACCGGTGTGATGGATGAACCGGGTCCCGTACTTGCCGTTCTTGTTGGCCGTGTCGAAGACCGACAGGTGCTCCGGCGCCAGGTGTGGTGCACCTTCGATGGTCTGACGGCCACAGATCACGTCGTTGGCTTCGCTGATCTGAGCGGAACTGAACCCGAGGGCACGCAACAGGTCGAACTCCCAGCTCGTGTACTCGTCGACCTCGAAACCGAGTCGCTGCAGCGTCGCCTCACCCACCACGAACACGTTGAAGGCATGCCTCAGCTCGAACACCGTGGGGAGGGTCTTTTCGATCTTGGCGATCTCCTCGTCGGTGAAGCCCTTTTCTGCGAGCGATTCCCGGTTGACATGTGGTGCGCCCTCGAAGGTGGAGGTACCCACGATGTACTTCACCATCTCGTCGATCTGGCCTTCGCCGTATCCGAGGCGGCGCAGGGCCGGGGTGACGGACTGGTTGACGATCTTGAAGTACCCGCCACCGGCCAGTTTCTTGAACTTGACCAGGGCGAAATCGGGTTCGACACCGGTGGTGTCACAGTCCATGAGCAGTCCGATGGTTCCCGTGGGGGCGAGCACGGTGGCCTGGGCATTGCGATAACCGTGCTGTTCGCCCAGGCTCAACGCCAGGTCCCAGCTTTCACGAGCGGCGAGCAGCAGGTCGAGCGGCGCCAGCTTCTGGTCGATCGTCATCACGTGGCTGGTGACACCTTCGAAC
>JAOUGY010000125.1 GCA_029865445.1 Acidimicrobiia bacterium
CTTGCGGACCGGGGAGGGATGCGGAGACCCCGGGAAGGTGGAATTCTGGGTAGACCCACCTGAGCCCGAGGTCTGGCTCAACCTACCGATCTTCGGCCTACTCGACGGTGAACTGGACGAGCCTGGGACCCGGATCGTCTACATCGGCGCCGGATGGGACCGGTCTCCATGCTGAGACGTCTCGGGGAGGACGAAGGGCCGCTCACAGAGATCACCCCAATGAGAGTGACGCGAATCCTGGATCACCCCGAAACGAACCAGCTATTCAACCCCTGGCGACCTTTGACACCGCGCGGACGATGCCGTCGTAGCCCGTGCACCGGCACAGGTTCCCCGAGAGGCCCACACGAATCTCATCAGGAGTCGGCTCGGGGTTGGCCGCGAGCAGGGCGGTTGCGGAGATGAGCATCCCGGGCGTGCAGAACCCACACTGGACGCCCCCCTCCGCCAGAAACGCGCTCTGCAGAGGGGTGAGGTCATCACCGGGGGCAAGCCCTTCGACCGTGATGATCTCGGCGCCGTCGGCCTGACAGGCCAGATATGAACACGAGTTCACCGGCCGGCCGTCGATGAGCATCATGCATGCCCCGCATTCGGAGTCGTCGCAGCCTTCCTTCGATCCTGTGAGACCGACCTGGTCGCGAACGGTGTGCAGGAGGCTGGCGTGCGCATCGACCTCTACGGGATAGGCCACGCCGTTCACTGTGAGAATGATCTCGTACTTCATCGTCAGCTCCCGTAGGTCGAATCGCTGGCGGGGATCGCCATGTCCTGGCCGGACGCCCGGGCCACCGCCGTCATGATGGCCCGCCTCGCCATGACCACGGCCATGGCCCGGCGGTACTCCACCGAAGCTCGTACATCACCGATGGGTCGAGCCGCGGCCGCAGCAGCCGCAGCAGCGGCATCAACCCGCGCCTCGTCCGGAGGTCCGCCCACAAGGGCAGCCTCCGCGTCGGGCACACGGTGGATCGTCGGGGCGAGGGCCGTGATGGCGATCCTGGCATCCATCACGGCGCCGCCTCCGAGCGTCACGACCGCAGCGGCGCCGACGACCGCTATCTCCATCTGACGCCGGTATTGGAGACGGACGTAGGCACTGCCGGTCCCAGGTGAGGGTGCGGGGATGTTCACCGACACGAGCAGCTCGTCTGCCGACGCCGACAGCTGGCCGGGGCCGGCCCAGAGCTCGTCGAGCCCAATCGTTCGACGGCCACCAGGGCCGGCCAGTTCGACCGTTGCACCCATGCACAACAGGGGTGCCCCCGTGTCCATGGCCGGCGACGCGTTCATCAGGTTGCCTCCAATGGTGCCATTGGCACGCGTCGCGTGCGACCCGACAATGGCGGAGGCATCGGCCAGGCCCGTGAACCGTCCGCGGACGATTGGGTGCGACACGAGGGCGGAGTGGGTGACGAGAGCCCCCAGTACGAGCCCACCATCAGATTCGCCGATGCCGTCGAGCCCAGGGATCTTGTGAATTCCTACGAGGGCCTGCGGGAGGGGCTTCTTGCCCTGTCGGGCGCCGACCACGAGATCGGTGCCGCCCGCCACCGGGCGAGCCCCTGCGGCCATTGCGGCGACGGCATCCTCGACGGAGGAGGCCGTGGTGTATGTCGCACCCATCATTCACCCTCCGTGTGCATGGTTTCCCACACCCGTTCGGGGGTCATGGGCAGCCGGTCGACATGGCGGCCGACGAGCTTGGCTATGGCGTTGCCGATTGCCCCGGATGTGGGCACGCTCGGCGGCTCGCCGACTCCCTTCGACCCTTTCGGTCCGGCATTCGGCGTGTCGACCTCGATCCACCGGATGTCGATCTTCGGTGCATCACTCACCGTCTGCAGTTTGTAGTCGAGCAGGCCGGGGTTTCGCTGCCGGCCGTCCTGGTCGAACATCGTCATCTCCGACAGTGCCTGACCGATCCCCATCATCACGCCGCCGTATACCTGGCCGTCGGCTCCGATCCGATTGATGATCACACCCGAATCGTGGGCGGCCGCAAACTCGAGCACTCGCACCACTCCTGTCGACCTGTCGAGTTTCACACGTGCGGCATGGGTGATCAGCTGGGGAGCCAGGAACGACTCCATGCCCAGTCGTCCGACGCACGCAGAAGCCTCGACCTCGGGTGCCTCCGGCACATCGCCTGAGCCTTTGCCGAGGATCGGTTCACCCGATCCGGCGAGGTCGGCGATGGTGACCGAGGTCCCCGGTGAGCCCTTCACCTGGACGGCACCGCCGACGAGCTCGAGGTCATCACGGTGGGCTTCGAGTTCGTCGGCCGCCATGTCGAGGAGTTTCTCCCGAACCTCCTTGGCGGCTTCGATGACGGCCCGGCCGTTGTTGAAGGTCGTCTGCGAACCGGACGAACCCATGTCCCACGGGCCGGCGTCGGTGTCCTGGTACGTGATCGAGAAATCTTCCGGCGACATCCCGAGCACCTCGGCAGCGAGAAGGGGCAGGCCCATCACCGCACCCGTCCCCGACTCCATCGCCCCCGTGATGATGGTCCCGGTTCCGTCACCGTTGAGCTTGACGTACGCGCCCGACGGAACACCGAACGAAGGCCACCATCCGCAGGCCACCCCGATCGCCTCGTCGTCGGGCAGCTCCTTGCCGTAGCCGATCATGTCCAGAGCGGCCTCGAGCGTCTCCTTGATCCCGATCGGATCGAAGATCTGCCCGGCGGGGCCTTCATCGCCTTCGGCGATCAACGTCCGACGGCGCAACTCGGCGGGGTCCATGCCGATGGCCTCGGCGACCTGATCCATGTGTTGCTCGACTGCCCAACACGTCTGCGGTGCAGTGGGTGCGCGGATCGAGCTCGATGGCTGATTGGTCGAATAGTTGAGGTACGAATCGACCGAGATGTTCTGGATCTTGTACGGACCGCAGGCATGCATGGCCGCCATCTGGGCGAAGAATCCGCCCTCTCCGCAGTAGGCACCTTTGTCGAGTCGAAGCGTGCCTCGCCGCGAAACGAGGGTGCCATCCCGATTGGCCCCGGTTTCGAGCTCGATGACCATCCCTTCGCGCCGGTGGTCCGGGGCGACGAACTCCTCGTGCCGGGAGAAGACGAGTTTCACCGGCCTCTTGGCGGCCTTGGCGAGAGCGGCGACGTGGGCTTCGAAGTGGAAGTCACACTTCGAACCGAAGCCGCCGCCGAGCAACGGGACCACCACCCTGACATGTGACTCGGGCATGTCCAGGGTGTGGGCCACGCCGGATCGCGCTGCGAAGGGCACTTGGGTCGACGACCACACCGTCACCCGGTCTCCATGCCACTGAGCGAGGATGGCGCGGGGCTCGATGGGGGCGCCCTGGGAGGCGTCTGCGACGAACCGGCTCTTCACGACGACGTCGGCCCCCGCCATGGCGCTGTCGGCATCACCCTTGACGATCGAGCTGTGCCCCAAGGTGTTGCCACTGCGATCGAGGCTGTCGTCGGCGCCGTAGGTCTCCCAGTCCTCGTGGACGAGGCTCGCCCCGGCATCCATGTTGGCGGCGAAGTCGGGGAGCGGGTCGAGCACCTCGTATTCCACTTCGATCAGGGCAGCCGCCTCTTCGGCGATGGCCGCGGTGCGGGCGGCGATGCCGGCGATGACATCACCCTCCCACCGGACCTTCTCCTTGGCGAAGAGGCGACGGTCCTGGACCATCCCTCCGTAGAGGACGTCAGGGACGTCTTCGTGGGTGAGCACCGCGAGGACGCCGGGAACGGCTTTGGCGCGAGAGGTGTCGATCCGAACGATCCGGGCGTGGGGGTGGTCCGAGTACCGGAACTTGGCGTAGAGCTGACCCGTGAGGTTCATGTCGGCCGTGTAGCGGCCGACCCCGGTCACCTTCTCCTTGCCGTCTGGTCGGATGAACGGCTTCTCTGCGATCGTCACCAGTCACCTCATTTGTGGTTCGTTCGTCGCATCCTATAGCGGCCTCGCGGCCGACCTCGCCGGAAGTGACACGCATGCGGACCGGGACCTCGGTGAGCAATAGGACCCACACTATGGCCCGAAAGGCCTCTGGACCGACCCGTCGAGCGGCATCAGCGTGGAATGGTGCCGGAGATCGAACGACACCGTTTCCCCTCCAGCCGCCGCTGGGTGCTGGGAGCAATGAGGTTGAGCCGCGGGATGGCACCAATGACCGCGCTCGTCCAAATCGACGTGACCGATGGCTGGGAGCGCGCTCGGTCGCTCGACGTCTCGCGAACCGCTTTCGTGGTCGCATGTGTAGGACGCGCAGTCGCGACACATCCCGAGGTCCACGCCTACCGGGACTGGCTGGGTCGGCTCGTGGTCCACCGCAGGGTCAACGTGACCACGATGGTGGAGGTCGAGACACCCCAAGGGTGGTTCCCTCTCGCCCACTCCCTGCGTGACGCCCACACCCGCAGCGTCGATGATCTGTCCTCCGAGTTGCGGTCCGTGCGGGCGGGCGCTCCCAGCGGGCCTGCAGGTAGAGGTGTCGTTGGCTGGGGTGCAGTGGCTGCGCGCATACCTGGCGTCGTGACCGCCACCTACCGTCTCTCCAGGCGCTCGGCTCGAATGCGAGAGAGGATCGGTACCGTGGCCGTGTCCTCGGTCGGCATGATGATGGGGGGCAACGGCGTCGCTATCGGCGTTCCTGCGTTGGCGAGCCTCTCGGTTTTCGTGGGAGGTGCCGATGAACGACCCTGGGTCGTGGATGGCGAGGTGCGGATCCGTCGCATCCTCGATGTATCGGTCACAATCGACCACCGCGTGGTTGACGGTGCACCGGCCGCCCGCTTCGGCGCCACCCTCCGCACCCTCCTCGAGGACCCCGACCTCCTCGAGTGGTGATAGCTCCCCGACCGCTTCGAGGACGCAACGGTCGTCAAACCGAGTTGGTGCATCGACACGCCGATCGTGATCATCCGAGACCAGATCGACCTCTCCGACAACCCGGCATCGCACCACCAACACCGACGTGACCGGCGCGATCACGGCAGCACGCAGGGCCCGGGGCCAACGACTCCGACCTCATCGGGTGCTCCGCACGATCGGCGTCGACGGACACACCGTCACCTACATCGACGAGGGTTCGGGCCCGATTCTGCTGTTCGTCCACACCGGCATGTGGTCGTTCATCTTCCGGGACGTCATCGTCCGCCTCCGGAAAGAGTTCCGCTGTATCACGCTCGACTTTCCCGGCTATGGACTCTCTCCTGAGCCGGCCGACAGCGACCTCGGACTTGCCGATCAGGCCGGCTTGCTCGCAGGCTTCGTCGATGCGCTCGGAATCGGCGACATCACACTCGTCCTCCACGATCTCGGCGGCACCGTCGGCGCCGGGTTCGCCGCCGACCACCCCGATCGGATTCGGGGCATGGTGATGGCCAACACGTTCGCGTGGAAGCCGGAGGGCGTAGCACTGCTGAGGATGCTGCGCATCGTCTCGAGCCGGCCGCTCACCGCCATCGACAAGGTGACGCGGTTCATCCCTCGAGTCACAACGACCAAGTCTGGCGTGGGCCTCAACCTCAGCAAGGAGGGCAAGCTGGCATTCATGGGACCGTTTGCTTCTCGCCGCACGGTCGAACGCTTCCACGCCCTCATGCGAGATGCACTCACCGAGGACGCCCTCTACCAGCGGATCGAAACGGCCACCGCGGCCAGTCCCCTCCGGGACAAGCCGGTGCTCACGATCTTCGGAGAGAAGAACGACCCCTTCGGCTTCCAGGAACGCCACCATGCCACGTTCCCCAACCATCGAGGGCTCGTGGTTGCCAATGGAAACCACTTCCCGATGCTGGACGATCCCGACCTGTTCGCCGAGAGACTCGAAACCTGGTGGCACGAGGAGGTCGAGGCCTCAAGTGCCGAGGAGATGTGACCGACCGGCACTCGCTGTCATCACACCGGACCAAATCGACCCCGGTCAGAGCACACCGAACGCGCGCAATTCAAGTCCGCACCACCGGGTCGAGTCTGCTGAGGGATCTCCTTCTCGTCATCGACGTCCCTCATCCCGTCACACGACGATGAGCGGCCTTGCCTATCGCCACGGTCGGCGGGGTGGAGGCGAACATACCGCAAAACTCGCGGCGCGGTGTCTCGAGGCGAACACGAGCAGGCGGCAGCGTGCGCTCTTGGGGCTCGCCTCTTGGTGGAGCTACGAGCGGTGACCGGCTGCGCGCTCGGCCACATTCTGGACCCAACTGTCGATCGGGCCCCGGCCGCGACCTGCGAGCCATGACGGGTCCAGATCAGTCTTGTGCGGAATCACCCGAAGTGCGGACCGATCAAGTACGCCCTCCCCTTGAACGACCTGCTCACGAATGACCAGCAGCGGGAGCTCGTGGGCAAATGCCATGCAAGCTTCCATGTGGTTCCAAGGTGTCACGAATGCGCACCGGGTCTCGGTCCTCAGGTTGTCCGTGCCCTCCTTGAAGACCACCTTCTCGGCTGTTGCCTGGCTCATCCCCAGAATCAATGCCCCGTCGCACTGCCTGAGTAGCCTCACGACGTCGTACATCCCACCTTCCTCTTGGGGTTCGTCAGTCACTCCTAGGGTCCGAACGCGCAGTCCCTTCTCGGCGAGCGATGCCTCGAGCGCGACCCAGAAGGCCTGCTGTCGTGCGTTGAGGTCGGTTGGCCTGCTCACGAAGACCGAGATGGGCTCTCCCCTCTCGGCGAGGGCGACGATGTCATCAGCAGACAGACGATCGCCGTTGACCCAGCGGACGAGCGCTCTCAGATCATCGCTGCCAGGGGCGAGGTTCTGAACGCAGCCGGAGTGCGTACCCGAAAGCACCTCCCTTCGGTAGGACAGCGTTGTGTCGCCCGCGAATGGCTCGTCGAGCTCATCGGGCTCGACCACCTGATCGTTGCTCGCGCGGAAGATCGTGAGCGGGACGCGACCCGACCGCACAGCCTGACCGATGAATCGATTGACGACCCGTGCCCGAGACTTGGAGCCCGGATCAAGGTCGTCACGATGGACGTTTCTCCCGAACAGCCCAAAAAGTGGACTTGCTCTCCCCGCCAGCTTGGCACCTCCCAGCGGCGTGGCCACGAAGGCGACTGCGGAAAGTGTGTCGATGAGACCCTGGTCGGCCGAGCGGTTCTCCTCGAGGGCACGACCTACGGCAGCAGCGACCACGAGGCCGCCCATGCTGTGACCCAGGAGCTTGACCTCGTCGTAGTGTCCATCCCGATACCAGCCGCGCAATCGCGACAGGAGATGTTCACCGAGCGAATCGACCGACTCAAGCGGACTCCCCATCCCAAGCGGCCGCAACACACGGTGTACGGGCCGAGGTCTCGCCGTGGTCTCGTACCCCCAGAACTTGATTTCGACATCCGGCCGAAGGGCATCGCTGTCGCATAGGGCCTCGGGCGTCGAGCCCCAGAAGTCGTGCGCGTTCGCACCGAGGCCGTGGACAAGAACGGCAAGTATGGACACGATCCCACCTTATGTTCGCCATCCCCGACGTTACCGATCTGTTGTCGTGACGTGCCAGCGCCGGACCTGTTCGCATCACATAGGCAACCCCGGAGCCGCGCCGCTCTTGGCACGCAGCAGCGTTCGGGATTGGGTGCTCGCAACCCCGCCATTCTCCGAGCGACCACCATGTTGACCGGGCGGTTGGCGGCATGTGTCGGAGAGAGCACACACTTGGGCGCACCACTCGCCCCGCGACCCAATCCCCGGCCAGGCCTGCACGGCGCCCGGGCGCGCGGCACGCTCATGCCCGGTCGGCGAGCACAACCGAGGCGGCGTTCCGACCTGAGGCACCCCAGATGCCGGCGCCCGGGAACGTGGCTCCGCCGGTGACGTAGAGACCGTCGACCGATGCCCGGTAGCGCGTCAGTTCCCGAGGTCTGCCCAGGAGGGCAGACACGGCGCCGCCCGCGAAGCTGGGGACGAAACCCCTGCTCAAACCGAAGCCGGATTCGTAGTCGACCGGGGAAACCAGCCGCCATCGCCGGACGGAATCGAGGAATCCGGGGTCCATCACCCGGGCGAACCGCTCCAACCATCGTTCGGCCACGGCCGAGGAATCCCAGCCTCCCCGGAGACCGTAGGGGGTGAACAACACCTCGAGACCCAAGAGGTGTTCGCCCTCCGCCACCAGGGAGCGGTCGGTGACCGAAGGCCAGTTCGCATACATCACCGTGTCGGTGGCCATCTCCCCGCCGAGCATCGTTGCGTGCGCGGAGGCCATCCCGTCGACGCCCGGCGACACGACTCCCGTCGGCACGAGCGGATCCGTCACCCCGTGCCGTTCGGCGTCCAACCCGAGATACGTGGGAAGCCGGTCGAGGACCACGTCGAGCTTCGCCTCGAAACCCTCCGGTGGCTTCGCCTCCAGCCACGCCGGGGGATCACCGGCCAGCCATTCGGTGTACAACCGGCGCGGGTCCGCCGCGCACACCACCACCGGTGCCTCGATGACCGAGCCGTCTGAGAGTCCGACCCCCCGCACCCGCCGGGATTCCACCAGCACGCTCTCGACTGACACTCCGCACCTCACCTTTCCCCCAACGGAGGCCAACCTCGAGGCAATCGAACCTGAGAGCGCCCCGCTCCCCCCGACCGGCCGACCCGGCATCACCGCGTGTCGCACCGCCGCCGACAACACCGCAAGACCGGTCCGTGGATGTCGGGGTGGCAGCCCCCAGGTACTCGGCGCACCGGCCAGCAGCATGCCGGCCACGTCGTCGGCACCGGCACTCGCCAGAACGTCGAGCGCCGACCGTCTCGCCCATCCGAGCATGGTCGACACGGCACTCACGCCATGACGCCCGAGGGCTTTGAGGGAGGCACCCGGCGTCGGCACCTCACATGCCAGGTCGAGCACCAGTCGGGCGACGGGGAGCGCTCGGTCCATCAGGCGCCGGTACCCGGCGGCGGCCCCGGGATGCACGATCGCCAGCGACTCCGCGGTCTGCTCGACGTCGTGAAATCCGAACCATGCCGCCGTGGGATCTCCGGAGAGATAGAGATGGTGAGGGTCGACATCGACGTAGGTGAGCCCTTGGGCCACGAGGTCCAGTTCCTCGATGATCGGGGTCGAGCGGATCATCACGTGATCGCACATGCAGATGTTGACGCGGGCTCCCAGTGCGTCGACCGTCGAGGCCAGGCCACCGACGGTGTCCCTCGCCTCGACTACGAGCACGTCCATCCCGGAGCGAGCGAGGTAGCACGCCGCAATCAGACCGTTGTGGCCCGCCCCCGCGACGACCGCATCGAAGTCCGGTCGGGTCATGCCACCCAGGTTTCGACCGAGGTCCGGCTGACCAGCTCACCCCGGCGGAACACCATTCGGTCGGCGGGCTGGTCTGCGATCACCTCTCGTATCGAGGCGCCCGACGCTGCGATCAGATCTGCGGGAGCACCCACCTCGACTGCCACCCCTTCGAGTCCCATCACCTCGCGCACAGCAGAGCTCACGAGGGTCCACGCCTCGTCGACCGTGAGATGTGCAACCGACACCAGCAATGCCGCCGTCTCCAGCGGGTCCGACCGGCCGATCACGTAGAACGGGTCCTGCACGTTGTCGGCTCCCGCGGCAACGACGACTCCCGACTCGAGCAACGCCCGGACACCGGCGAGGCCACGTGGAGTGGCCGCTTCGATCCCTCGCGACTGCAAGAACAGGTTCGTTCGGGGGTTCGCCACCACGGCCACCCCTGCGTCGGCGAGCAGACGGCCGACCTCCCGCTGGCGATCGGGCGAGAGCAGCCCGTGACTGACACAGTGGGAAGCCACAACCTTCCCACCCAGCCCTCTCGCCTCGACCCGTCGGGCAAGCTCGGGGAGGTGCTGCACGGACACGTCGAGCACCTCGTCGAAGTGAAGATCGACCCGGGTTCCGGCGTCCACCGCGGCGTCGAGTGCGTTGTCGATCGCCTCCAGCGGGTCCTCGTCGAGGTGCGGACAAGCGCCGACGACGTCCACACCGCCCTCCAGCGCCTGTACCAGTCTCCGGCGGCCGAGCGCACCATCCACACCTGGGAGTCCGTGA
>JAOUGY010000126.1 GCA_029865445.1 Acidimicrobiia bacterium
TTGTTGCTTGTTGCTTGTTGCTTGTTGCTTGTTGCTTGTTGCTTGTTGCTTGTTGCTTGTTGCTTGTTGCTTGTTGCTTGTTGCTTGTTGCTTGTTGCTCATCGCTTGTCTCTTCCTGCCTACGCCTGGCGATTGCGCCGAGCTGGGATAGGCTTTCCTCATGGCATCTGATCGTCTGATCAATCGGGAGTTGTCGTGGCTCGACTTCAACGCCCGCGTCATGGCCCTGGCGGAGCAGTCGGACATCCCCCTCATGGAACGGGTCCGGTTCCTGGCGATCTGGGCCGACAACCTCGATGAGTTCTACATGGTCCGCGTGGCGGGTCTGCTCGAACAGATGGCGCACGGCCTCAGAGCCGTCGCCGCCGACGGGCTGTCGTCCAGCGAGCAGCTGGCGGCGATCCGGAAGGTGGCCGCCGGTCAATACGAGAGAGCATCGGCCGTGTTCAACCAGGAGCTGTTGCCGGGCCTCGCCAAGTCCGGGATCCAATTCTCCGATTACGAATCGCTCGACGGTGAGGATCGCGAGTTCGTCGACCGCCAGTTCCGGGAAAGGGTCTTTCCGGTGGTCACGCCGCTCGCCGTCGACCCGTCCCATCCTTTTCCGTACATCTCGAACCTGTCGCTCAACCTGGCGATCATCGTCCGCAACCCCGAATCGGGAGTCACCCGGTTCGCCCGGATCAAGGTCCCGCCGATCCTTCCCCGGTTCCTGGTGATGCCCGACGGCGAGCGCTTCATCCCGCTCGAGAACGTGATCGCCGCCCACGCCGACGAGATGTTCCCGGGGATGGAGATCGTCGAACACCATGCGTTCCGGGTCACGCGCAACGCCGATCTCGAGATCGAGGAAGATCAGGGCGGCGACCTGCTGCAGACGATCGAGTCCGAGTTGACCCGGCGCCGGTTCGGCAGGGTGGTGCGGCTCGAGGTGCACCCGTCGATGTCCCACGAGGTGCTCGACCTCCTGACACGCGAGATGGGGCTGGATCCGAGCGACGTCGTCGTCGTCGACGGGCCGCTCGACATGTCAGGGCTTTTCGTGCTCGGCGAACTCGACCGGCCCGAACTGTATTGGGATCAGTGGCAGTGGATCACCCAACCTCGACTCGCGGGGGGTCTCGGGGAGAGCAACGACGTGTTCGGCACCATCCGCAGCGGCGACGTGCTGGTTCAGCACCCCTACGACTCGTTCGCCACCTCGGTCGAGGCGTTCATCGGGAGAGCTGCTCGAGACCCCAACGTCCTGGCCATCAAGATGACGCTCTACCGGACGTCTCGCAACAGCCCGATCATGGCGGCCCTGATGGAAGCAGCCACCGAGGGGAAACAGGTCGTCGCCCTCGTTGAGTTGAAAGCCCGCTTCGATGAGGAGCGGAACATCGAGTGGGCACAACGGCTCGAAGACGCAGGCGTGCACGTGGTCTACGGGGTCGTGGGGCTGAAGACCCACACGAAGATCGCTCTCGTCGTACGAGACGAAGGCGGGGCGCTCAAGAGATACGCCCACATCGGCACCGGCAACTACAACGACACCACGGCCCGCATCTACGAGGACGTGGGTCTCTTCACCGCCGATCCCGATATCGGGGCGGACCTCACCGACCTCTTCAACTTCCTCACCGGCTACTCGTACCAGCGCGGCTACCGCAAACTGCTCGTGTCCCCGGTGACCGTCCGCTCCCAGCTGCTGGCGGCGATCGCCGCCGAGGCGGAGCGCTCGGACGGTCACATCACCATGAAGATGAACTCGCTGGTCGACCCGGGAATGATCGAGGCGCTGTACGACGCGTCGAACGCCGGATGCCGGATCGATTTGATCGTGAGGGGGATCTGCTGTCTCATCCCCGGTGTCCCTGGCATGAGCGAGAACATCACGGTCCGCTCCATCGTCGGTCGGTATCTCGAGCACTCCCGGATCTACCGGTTCGGGGCACGAGGAAGGGACCGCCGCTATTACATCGGTTCGGCCGACCTCATGCCCCGCAACCTCGACCGGCGCGTCGAAGCACTCGCTCCGGTAGAGGACAGCGACTTGCAGTTCCGGCTCGACGAGATCCTCGAGGTCTCTCTGGCGGACGACGTGCTGTCCTGGGAGCTGGGAGCCGACGGCCAGTGGCGCAAGGTCGAGCCCGTTCACTACGTGGACGCGCATCTCACCATGCGGGGGTTGGCGGAGGCGAGAGCCGGGGCGCGGGCCGACTGACCCCGTCCCAGGAAACGCTCACCAGACGTTCATCTGGCGTTCACCTCGGCGCCTGATGGCGGTCATGGAGGCCCCGTAGCTTGATCCTCGTATGAGACGAGGAGCGAGATTCGTGGCCAAGAAGTACGGCGTCGCGTTTGCGGCGCTCGCCCTGTTCGTGGTCGGATGCGGTGGTGGGGGGTCGGGGACGACGGGCAGTGGTGCGGCGGAGACCTCCGGCGGGTCCGGCTCCATCTCGATCTCGGGGTCGTCGACCGTCGAGCCCATCTCGGCCCGTGTTGCCCAGGCGTTTGATGCGGCGAACGGGACGGCGACCACCGTGGAGGGGCCCGGAACCGGCGACGGTTTCGCCAAGTTCTGCGCCGGCGAGACCGACATCTCGGATGCATCGCGTTCCATCAAGGATTCGGAGGCCGAGGACTGCACAGCGGCCGGTGTCGAGTACGTCGAACTGCACATCGCCACGGACGGGATCACAGTGATGACCAACCCGTCCAACGAGGCGGTGTCGTGCCTGACCTTCGGTGACCTGTACGCGCTCACCGGCCCCGAGTCGGAAGGCTTTGGAACCTGGAGTGCGGCCGATGGGCTGGCCGCCGAGGTCGGAGGAACGGGAGGATTCCCGGACGCAGACCTGTATGTGGTGGGACCAGGGGAGGAGTCGGGCACGTACGACACCTACGTCGAACTCGTGATCGAAGCCCTTGCCGAAGAGCGCGGTGCCGAAACGGCAAGCCGCGCCGACTACGAGGCATCGACCAACGACAACGTCATCGTCCAGGGTGTCGAACAGAATCCGACTTCGCTGGCCTGGGTCGGTTTCGCCTTCTACGAGGAGAATCGAGACAAGGTTCGCGCCATCGCCATCGATGACGGTGAGTCGGGATGTGTCGATCCGACGAATGACACGATCGCCTCGTTCGAATATCCCTTGTCACGCCCGCTGTTCATCTACGTCAACACGTCGGACTTGAGCGGCCAGACCCAGGACTTCGTCGACTACTACCTGTCGGATGAGGGGATCGCCTTCGTGTCCGAGGCAGGGTACGTTCAGCTGCCGGCCGCAGAACTCGAAGAGACGAGGGCTGCATGGGAAGCGGCAAAAGGATGAGTGCGGCTGAGCCCGACCGGAACCGCGGTGTTTGCCGCGGTTCCACCGCGTCCGGCGGGGGGCCGACGCCATGACCATGGCGCCAATCGACCTTCGAGGCGACGTGGCTCGACGAACCAGGGAACGGCGCGTTCGGTGGTTGTTCACCGCGGCGGCCGGTGTGTCGGTGTTGATTTCGGCCCTCATCATCCTGGCGCTCGTCGAGGAGGCGTGGCAGTTCCTCGCCAAGATCGACTTCGCCCAGTTTTTCGAGAACGGTTGGTTTCCCCGACGTGGCCGGTTCCAGCTACTGGCACTCGTGGTCCACAGTCTGATCGTGACCTCGGTCGCTATGGCCGTCGCCATCCCGTTCGGTCTCGGATCGGCCATCTACCTGTCCGAGTACGCCAGCCCCCGACTTCGCCGGCTTCTCAAACCGACCCTCGAGGTGCTGGCCGGAGTGCCGTCGGTGGTGCTCGGCTTCTTCGCCCTCCAATTCATCACTCCCAACGTTGTGAGGGGCTTCTTCCCGGGTGCTTCCAGCGCCAACTTCCTTGCCGCCGGCATCGGCGTCGGGATCCTCATCATCCCGCTCGTGGCCGCTGTCTCGGAGGATGCCATGCGGGCCGTTCCTCGGTCCATCAGAGAGGCCTCGTACGGACTGGGGGCGAAGAGGTGGCACACGGCGCTACGCGTGGTGCTCCCGGCCGCTCTGTCGGGAGTCATGGCCGCCCTCATCCTGGGCGTGTCCAGAGCGATCGGCGAGACGATGGTGGTCGCCCTGGCAGCCGGCCTGAACGGGACGATGAGCTTCAACCCGCTGGACGGCGGTCTCACCATGACCGGTGCCATGGCGAATCTCGCCGTCGGGTCCGACCAGGTGGCGGGAGACGTGGCGGCCTTCCAGTCGCTGTTCTTCGTGGGGCTCGTCCTATTCGTCATCACCCTTGCGCTCAACGTGGCCTCGGAACGGGTCGTCCGCAGATTCAGGCAGAGGTATTGACGTGGTGATCTCCACAACATCGTCGGACATGATCCGCGCCCGTCTCACCGGCAAACGGATGAGCCTGGCGAACACACTCATTGCCGCGGCCTTGCTGCTGACACTCCTGTCGTCGATCGTCATCCTCATCACGTTGCTCGCCGACACGCTGGCGAAGGCGATCCCGGTGTTCGAGAGTCGGGGCATGAGCTTCGTGACATCCTCCCTCGCTCCGCAGGCCGAGCGGGCCGGGATCCTTCAAGGAATCATGGGCTCGCTGGCCCTCATGGGGTTCGTGGTGGTGATCGCGTTTCCGCTCGGCGTTGCTGCGGCGGTGTACCTCGAGGAGTACGCACCCGACACTCGGATGACCCGACTCGTCAACGCCAACATCAGGAACCTGGCCGGAGTGCCGTCCATCGTCTACGGGATACTCGGGCTGTTCCTGTTCGTGAAGGTGATCAACGGCACCTTCGGGTTTGCCGAGCAGATTTCCGGACGGAATCTCGTGGCCGGTGGGCTCACGCTCGCCGTCCTCGTGCTCCCGATCATGATCATCACCACCGCCGAGGCCCTGCGGGCCGTTCCCCAAGCTCTCCGGGAGGCGTCGATGGGTGTCGGAGCGACGAAGTGGGAGACGATCCGGCACCACGTTCTGCCGGTGGCGATGCCGGCGATCCTGACCGGATCCGTTCTCACCGTGGCGCGGGCGTTCGGCGAGACTGCACCCCTGCTCCTCGCCGGAGCCGCCCTGTCGCAGTACTTCGCCACCGATCAGGGCGCCGGATTCTTCGACCTCATCGGCAACCAGTCCTATACGGCCCTGCCTCTGGTGATCTACAACTTCGCACGCCAACCGGACACCGAGTTCGTTCAGCTGACGGCTGCTTCGATCGTGGTGCTCCTGGTGATGCTCCTGAGCGTCAACGCACTGGCGATCATCGCACGCGACCGATTCGAGAGGGCGTCGTGACAAGCGACGAGAAAGAGATCGACACCATGACGATAGACCACGCCGTCCGAGAAGACATCGACCTTCGGGAGCTTCCCGATCGCCCCGTCCTCTTCGACGTGACCGACCTGAGCGTGTACTACGGCGACTTCCAAGCCGTTGCGGATGTCACCCTCGGGATTCGTGAGCACGAGATCACAGCGCTCATCGGGCCGTCCGGTTGTGGAAAGTCGACGGTGTTGCGCTGTTTCGACAGGATGAATGACCTCATCGAAGGTGCACGGGTCGAGGGAACCATCACCTATCACGGCATCGACCTGTACGGGGCCGACGTCGATCCTGTGGAAGTCCGCCGGCGGATCGGGATGGTGTTTCAGAAGCCCAACCCATTCCCCAAGACCATCTTCGAAAATGTGGCCTTCGGACCCCGGATCGCCGGCTGGAAGGGGAACTACGACGATTTGGTGGAAGAAACCCTCACCAAGGCAGCGCTGTGGGACGAGGTGAAAGACAAACTCTCCGAGCCCGCCTTGGCGCTGTCCGGGGGTCAGCAACAGCGACTGTGCATAGCCCGGGCGATTGCCACGAGTCCCGATGTGGTCCTCATGGACGAGCCGTGCTCGGCGCTGGATCCCATCGCCACCCTCCGAATCGAGCAGTTGATGATGGACTTGAAGCAGGACTACACCATCATCATCGTGACCCACAACATGCAGCAGGCCGCCCGGGTGAGTGATCGAACGGCGTTCTTCTCCGTGGATGTCACAGACGAAGGGCAACGCACCGGACGGCTCATCGAGTTCGACAGGACCGAGATGATCTTCACCAACCCGACGCAAAAGGACACCGAGGACTACATCACAGGACGGTTCGGCTGATGGTCGATCAGAGAAGCCACTTCCATTCCGAATTGGCGGCATTGGAGCAGACGCTCCTCGACGTCGCCGACCGGTGCGAACGTATGGTCGGCCTGGCGGTCGAGGCGTTGACCACGGGTGACACTGATCTGTGTGAGGAGGTCTTCGTGGCGGACAAGGCGATCGACGCCACCTATCTCGACACTCACAATCGGTGGTTGAGCATGATGGCCCGCCAGCAACCGATGGGAGGAGACCTCCGCCTCATGTCGGCGCTGCTCCACGTCAACGTCACGCTCGAACGGATGGGCGACCAGTGCGTAAACATCGCCAACCTGGCCCGGCTCAGCGCAGGCCTCCCAGCCCGCGACCGGATCATCGAGCAGATTCGCGAGATGGCCGACCTGGTCCGTCCGATGATCCGCACCGCCGCCGAGGCTCTGGTTCGCCGTGACGCCGACGAAGCCCGGCTCCTGCCGGCCATGGACGAGCCGATAGACCGCATCAACCGCCTCATGTACCGTGAAGTGGTGGACTGTGCGCCGGACACCCGCATGCTCGAGTGGGCCACTCACATGATGATGGCGGCGAGGGCCCTCGAGCGCATCGGAGACCAGTCTGTCGACATCGGAGAACAAGTCGCGTTCCTCGTGACGGGTGAGTTCCAAGAGTTCTCGGAGAAGGGATTCGTGGCCCGTGCGAGCGCCGATTGAGGCTCGGCACCGCGTCCTGATCGTCGAAGACGAATCGGCGCTCGCCGAGTCGGTCAAATACGCCCTGGAGCTAGAAGGATTCGACGTTCACACCGCAGCTACCGGCCACGACGGTGTCGAGAAGGCGGAGCTGCTCAACCCTTCCATCGTTCTCCTCGACGTCATGCTGCCCGAGTCTTCCGGTCTGGACGTCTGCAGGCGCATCAGGGCTAGTTCCGACGTACCGATCATCATGGTCAGTGCCCGGGATGCAGAGGCCGACATGGTGGCGGGTCTGGAGCTTGGCGCTGACGACTACGTGACCAAGCCGTTCTCGATGCGTGAGCTCGTAGCGAGGGTACGCGCCCAGATCCGCCGCTCGTCGCGCTCCGGAGTGCTCTCGGATGCGAGCGAGGTACTGAGGGGCGGCCGGATAGAGTTGGATCTGGATGCGCACATCGTCCGGGTCGAAGGGACCGAGGTCGAGTTGAGGCCGAAGGAGTTCGATCTCCTCGAGTCCTTGATGCGGCGACGCAACAAGCTCGCCACTCGCGAGATCCTCATCGAGGAGGTGTGGGGGCCGAGCTACTTCGGCGACACCAAGACCCTCGATGTCCACATCAAACGACTGCGGGCCAAGGTGGAGCCGAACCCGTCCGACCCCGAAACGATCGTCACGGTTCGTGGTCTCGGCTACAAATTCGTGGATGACTGACAGGGTCCGATGAGGGCGGTCGTCAAGCGCACGCAGACGAGTCTCGCCTCCCGTCTGTTGATCATCTATGCGGTGATCTTCATGGTGGTGCTGATCGTCTTCAGCTTCGTGGTGACTTCCACGGTCAGCGGCATACTCGAACGCAAGATCACCGAAGACCTCGTTGCCGAGGCGCGCCTGGTGGCGATCGCCCTCGACCGGAACGGGTTCGATCGGGCCGATGACATGGCGGCGGCGGCAGGGGCGCGTTTGACCGTGATCCGGGACGACGGCGTTGTTCTCTATGACTCGGAGACCCCGGCCGGATCGATGGAGAACCACGCGGATCGACCCGAGGTCGGTACGGCGATCGTCGACGGCGTCGGCTCGGATCGTCGGACGTCGGGCACACTCGGTGACAACCGGCTGTATGTCGCGGTTCGGTCGAACGACAGTCCATCTGTGGTGAGGTTGTCGGTGACCGACGAGCAACTCGACGCCGATCTGTCGCGGGTCGGCCGCACCGTGGTCGGCGTCGCCATCGTTGTCGGGCTCGCCGGACTTGCCCTGGTGTGGACTGGTGCGCGCCGATTCACACGACCCATCGTGGAACTCACAGAACTCGCGGACCGAGTCGCTCGCGGGGATCTGGCACCGCAACCGCCGGTCTCCTCGATCCACGAACTCGACCGGCTGGGCACCTCGATCGGGCGGGTCGCCACCGATCTGGGACGCCGGATGGCCGAAACCGAGTCGGAGCGCCGCACCCTGGAGGCTGTACTGGGCGCACTGCCGCAGGGGGTGTTGCTGGTGGCGACCGATGACGAACTGGTCTACGTGAACCGCGCCGCAACTTCGCTGCTCGGCTCCACCGGTGACAGCCTCGCATCGGTTGCGCTCCGCGCCGTGCACCGAGCCGTTGCGATGGCCCGTCAGGTCTCGGAGCCGCACGTCGAAGAGGCCGAGTGGGGCTCTCCCGTTCGTGTCCTCAACATCATGGCCGTGGCGTTCGACGCCGGCGGCCGGGTGCTGGTGGTCGTGATGGACGTCAGTGAGCAACGACGGATCGAGGCCATGCGCCGGGACTTCGTGGCCGATGCTTCCCATGAGCTCAAGACCCCCGTGGCCACCATCCTCGCGTCGATGGAGGCACTCCAGCTCGCTCTCCAGCACGATGCCGATCGGGCACAGGGGTTTGCGGGTCAAGTCGAGTCGGCGGCACAACGGCTGGCAAGGATCATCGATGACCTCCTCGACCTCTCGCGACTCGAGGCGGGCGTCAAGGACATCGCTGTCGTCGATCTCGCCTCGCTCGCCTCCGAACAGGTCGACCTGGTGCTGGGAGCCGCTGCCGCCGGCGGCGTGACGCTGACCGCGGATCTCTCGCCCGCTCACGTGCGCGGCGCAGCCTCCGATCTCACGCTTGCGATCCGCAATCTCCTCGACAACGCCATCCGATACACCGATGAGGGCGGATCGGTGGCCTTGGTGGTTCGCGCCATGGGCGATCGGGCGCGCGTGGAGGTTCGGGACACCGGCGTCGGTATCCCTTCCAGGGCTCACTCGCGGGTGTTCGAGCGATTCTTCCGTGTGGACGAGGCCCGCAGCCGGGCGACGGGTGGTACCGGGTTGGGACTGGCGATCGTGCGCCATGTGGTGGAGCGTCACGGGGGGTCGGTGACCTTGGAGAGCGAGCTGGGACGGGGTTCCACTTTCGTGATCGACCTCCCCCGCGTACCCGAATCCGCTTGACGGCAAATTCCTGCGAACAACCGGTGGTCACTAGAGTGTGCGCTGGATGTCGCTCCTCGATCGAGTCTCCGATCCCGCGGACCTGCGGACCCTCACCCACGCCGAGCTGAACGAGCTTGCCGAGGAGATTCGCGCGTTCCTTCTCGAGGCCATCTCCAGAACGGGCGGACACCTGAGTCCCAACCTCGGCATAGTCGAGCTCACGCTGGCGATCCACAGGAGCTTCGACTCGCCGACGGACCGAATCCTGTGGGACGTGGGCCATCAGGCATACGTTCACAAGTTGGTCACCGGCCGCCGGGACGGTTTCTCCACTCTCAGGAGCTTCCAGGGTCTGAGTGGATACCCGAGCCGGACGGAGAGCCCGCACGACTTCGTCGAAAACAGCCACGCCTCGACTTCGCTCAGCTACGCACTTGGGTTCTCGCTCACCGACACCGAGAACTACACGGTTGCCGTCATCGGTGACGGCGCCCTCACCGGCGGTCAGGCATACGAGGCGCTGAACCACATCGCCGTGGCACGACCCAAGAACCTCATCGTGGTCCTCAACGACAATGGCCGGTCGTATGCCCCCACCGTAGGTGGGCTGGCCACTCTGGCGAGCATCGCCCACCTGCGATTCGATCCTCGCTACGAATGGGCGAAGAAGACGACCACCCGCATCCTCCGCGGGCTTCCCATCGTCGGAGAAACCGCAGACGAGCTGGCGATGCGTTTCAAAGAAGCCGCCAAGCAGGTCCTCGAGCCCTCTACG
>JAOUGY010000450.1 GCA_029865445.1 Acidimicrobiia bacterium
GATATGGGATCGATCGGGATACCGGGAGGCTGGTGTGCGGTTCGATCGTCTTCGATCTCGCCGAACTCAGAGTCGCCGACGACGCCTTCCTGCTCGACATCGCCCTGGCCTCCGCCGCCGCGGTCGCCGGCGGAGCGGCTCCGGGCGCTGTCGAAGACGTGGCGCGGAGTTTCGAACCGGGGGCACACCGCCGCCAGGTCATCGCGACGATTGGCGGGGTCACCTACGTGAACGATTCGAAGGCGACGAACCCCCACGCGGCTCTGGCCGCCATCCGCAGTTATCCCTCGGTGATCCTCATCGCCGGTGGACAGGCCAAAGGCCTCGACATCGGGCCACTCGCCGTGGAGCCGAACGTGAAGTCGGTCGTGGCGATCGGAGAGTCCGCGGACGTCCTGCTCGCAAATGCCGGACCGCGAGGTTCGAAGGCTTCGAGCATGGAGGAGGCCGTTCGTATGGCCACAGAGGCGGCTGCACCGGGAGACGTGGTTCTTTTGGCACCCGCCTGCGCCAGCTTCGACATGTTCGACGACTACAAGCACCGGGGCGAGGTGTTCAGCGCCATTGTGACGAGGGAGGGAGGGGCCCTGTGACGACTACGAAGACGAAATCGACCAAGGCCGCCAAGCGGACATCGAAGGTCACGTCGATCACCGAGATCCGGGCGGCGGCGAAGGCCAGCGAGGAGCGGGCGCATGCCACAACTCGGCTCGTCACCACCCTGTTGCTCGTGGTGGCGACGCTCGTGGTCATCGGTCTCGCCGAGACCATCTCGGCGACGTCGACGGTGGCGCTGTCGGAGGATGCCGATCGGTATTACTACCTGATTCGGCAACTGGTGGGTCTGGGGCTGGGAACGGTTGCGCTCGTGATCGCCTCCCGGGTGCCATACGCCTGGTACAAGAAACTCGCCGGACCGGTCTTCATTCTCACTGTCGGGATGCTGATCGTGGTGCTCGGGGCCGGCAACACCGAGGGCGGCGCCACGTCGTGGATCGATCTGGGTCCCGTCAACTTCCAGCCGACCGAACTCGCCAAGTTCTCCGTGATCATCGCGCTTGCATCGGTACTCGAACGCAAGCACCGGATGCTCGCCGACTTCGGGCACTACCTGGCCCCGGTCGCAGCCTACGTCGGGCTGGTGGCGTTCCTCGTCATGCTCCAGGAGGATCTCGGTGGCGTGATCATCATCGGCGCCATCGCGCTGGGGGTGTTGGTGGCATCGACCGCGCCATTGAGGTTCATCCTCGGAACGGGCGTGGCGGGAATCATCGGCGCCCTGATCATCGCCCGGCAGAGCACGGAACGATGGTCCCGTATCACGAGTTTCCTGGATCCGACCCTCGATCCACTGGGCGATGCTTTTCAGCTGGTGCAGGGATACGTTGCGCTGGGGACGGGTGGGGTGTTCGGTGCCGGACTCGGGAACAGCCGCGCCAGGTGGTTCTATCTACCGAATGCCCACACGGACTTCATCTACGCCATCATCGGCGAGGAGACCGGTCTCATCGGGGCGATCGTGGTGCTCGCCCTGTTCGCCCTCCTCGGGATCATCGGATTCACGATTGCCTATCGGACGATCGATCCGTTCGCCCGCATGGTGGCGATCGGAATCACCGTGTGGATCTCATTTCAGGCGATGGTCAACGTGGGAGGGGTGCTGGGCGTGATGCCGATCACGGGTGTCACTTTGCCCTTCGTCTCGTACGGAGGGACGTCGCTCGCCATCTCCATGGCGATGATCGGGGTGCTGATGAACATCGCGATGTCATCGACCCGGGCCCCCAAGAAGGTGAAGCGAGGCTCACGGGGGTGACGTACGCCATCGCCGCCGCCGGTACCGGAGGCCACGTCTTCCCCGGCCTGGCCGTTGGTGAAGCCCTGGTGGAGCGAGGTGTGTCGCGTCGCGACATTCTCTACGTGGGTGGCAACCGATTGGAGGCCACCGTGTATCCCCGCGAGGGCTTCGAGTTCCTCTCCGTGGAGCTGCGCGGTCTGAAGCGTTCCTTCTCCCTCGCCAACCTGGGGATTCCGGCCGTGGTGATGAGGGCGATCTCGACAATGGCGGCTGAGTTCCGGCGTAGGGACGTGGGAGCCGTGCTCGGATTGGGCGGCTACGTCACCATCCCCGCAGCCCGGGCTGCCAAGCGGACCGGTGCTGCGCTCGCGGTCGCCGAACAGAACGCCGAAGCCGGTCTGGCCAACGCGGTTGCTTCCCGTTGGGCAGACGTGTCGTTCGGCGCCTTCGCCGAGACGATGCGGATCCGGAATGCACGCTGGGTGGGGAACCCGATCAGAGCCCAGATCGCAGCATTCGATCGAGACTCCGTCAGGTCCGCTGCCTTCGCCCGGTATGACCTCGATGAGGCGATTCCGGTGCTCGGTGTGTTCGGGGGCAGCTTGGGCGCTGCTGCCATCAACGACGCCGTCACCACAGTTGCTCGCGAGTGGCCGTCCCAACCGATCCAGATTCTCCACCTCGCCGGTTCTCAGCACGCGGACGAGCTGACCAGACGGTCCATCGACTCGGTGGTGCCATGGAAGATCGTCGGCTTCGAGGATCGGATGGACCTCTTCTATGCGGCGTGCGATCTCGTGGTGGCCCGCGCCGGTGGTGCGGTCGCCGAACTGTCCGCAACGGGCACTCCTTCGATCCTCGTGCCTGGTGCGTTCGGGTCCGGGAATCACCAGGTCCACAACGCGGCCGCCTTCCGGCGGGCCGGAGCATCGGAGGTGCTGGAACAGGACCGTCTCGAGGAACTCGGTGCTCTGGTGGCGTCGCTCATCTTCTCGCCTGAGCGGCTCGCCCTGATGGTGGCGGCCTGCCGGAGCCTGGCCAAACCGGATGCG
>JAOUGY010000451.1 GCA_029865445.1 Acidimicrobiia bacterium
CAGCAAGGCACGCGCCTGGGCATCGCTGAGGCCGGGCTCGCGGTAGTACTCGCCTACATCGTTCGCGTCGAGCAGGCCGGCGAAGAAGTCGGAGACGTGGTGGCGTCCGAGGTACACGCCCGTGTGGAACCAGGTCCTCGTGAGGACGGGCGGCACGTGGGAGACGGCGTCGATGTTCGTGCTAGCGGGCGCCTGTCCGTCCGCCTGGAGCGAGGCATACTCCTCTGTATCCCATTGCTCCACCATCCCGAAACCACGGAACTCGCGCTCGATGCCGTCGAAGTAGCCGTGGTGGTAGGCGTAGCGGGCAACGAACCGGTTGCCGCTGATGCGATCGTACGTGACGACCCGCTCGACGACATGCACGGAGAACGGGAGGCGGGTCACCCAGGGCCGGCCATCCTGCTTGTCCCTGAGGTAGAACTCGGTCGAGGGCGCGTAGTGCACCTCGGTCTCGGCGCCGAGGTTGTTGAGCGACTTGACCAGCAGATGCGGCTTGATGCCGCCCATCAGGTCGATGTAGCGCAGCGGCCGTCGCGCATCCGCTGGCAGCGGCGACGACCACACCAGGCAGGCGGTGCCGTTGCCCAGGAGGTCGGCTGTCATTACCGACGAGACGTTGTCGACGTGGGGGAAATGGGTCAGGTGGCGCGCTTCGCTCAGGCAGTTTCCGGACTGGTTGAAGTAAAGCCGCACGCCATCGCGGTGCAGATAGATGACGTCGTTCGTGCCCGAGCCGTCGATGTCGGCCAGACGGATGCGCCGCTGGTCGAACTGGTCGGGGTGGTCGAACCACGGCGCGTTGTCCATAGTGACGTTGGCGCCGAAGCGGCCGTACCCGAGGTTCGGCCAGTAACAGACCTCGCCGTTGCGGATGCGCACGAGGTCGGTGAGACCGTCGCCGGACATGTCGGCGAGGTAGATGGACTGCGTGCCATCGGCGAAGACCAGGCGCGGGCCGCGTTCCTCGTCCAGGGGCTGACGCACCTTCTGGGCGGGACCGAAGCCAGCCTCCGCCAAGGACGGGTGCCAGGTGAAGACGTCCTGCTCAGTGATCAGGACGTCGGCATGGCCATCGCCGTCCAGGTCGACAAAGCGGAGGTTCGGGTCATCCCAGGCGATGTTGGGTAGCTGCCGGAAGGTCCGGAACGGTGCCCAGTCCTGGTCGAAAGTGCGCTCGTAGAAGCCGGGCGTCGGGCCGGCCAGGGCGACGAGGTCGAGCTGGCCATCGCCCGCGAGGTCGAGGAGTTGCTGTCGCCCACTGCTCAGCGCCGCCAGGGAGGGCTTCGCAGTGACCGTCTCGAGCGGTCCGAAGCGTCCGCCGCCCAGGTTCGGCTTGTAGAACCAGGCATCCGCCTGCTCTGTCAGGATTCCGGAGAGACCCTCACCATCCAGGTCGACCCACTGGTAGGTCGATCCGTCGAGACCCACGGGCAGGTTCTGAAGGCTCTCGGCGTCGAGCTCGCGCACCTGGTCGTGGATCGCTGCCTTGCTGTACTCGAACTCGAGCGGTGGCAACGACTTCTTGAGGTACGTAGCGTGGGAGTTGCCGTTCCGCACCACCACGGGCTGCGTCTCGTCCCGCACGTAGCCCGACTGCGTGACGCGACGAATGAACGATGCGAACCGGGTGCTCCCCTGATGGGCGAGTTCGTCCTGGATGGTGACGGGCTGCTTGTAGTCGAGATCGACGTAGTCGAACTCGGTGGACCGAACCAGGCCGTCGTACCCCTTCTCGCCCGTGGGCAAATCGGGGATGTGGTGGAACATCAGGACCCGACGGCATCTGCGATACGTGCGCACCTCGAAGCCGGCGCGATAGTTGGAGAATGCGTCGGAGCGAACCGCCCAAGGACCTCCTGCCGACGCAGAACAGCGGGCGCGGAGATGTTGATCCGGCGGCGGGTTCGGATTCACCTCTTCGAAGTGGGCTTCGTCGTAGTCAAAGACCACTTCGAACATCCAGGCCGCCTGCATCAGGTCCGGCTGGAGTAGGCGCGAGACGATGTTCCCGTACTTGATGCGCTTCAGGTAACGGTTGGCTGTGCGCACGCGATTGCGTTCGCTGGCCAGACCGAGATCAACCTTGTCCGCGTTTTCGCTCGCATACTCGTAGACGACGGCGTTGCCCTTGTCGTCGTAGCTCTCACAGATGAGCCAACTGAAGATACGGGTCGGATTCGCCGGAGAGCGGTCTCCCGGGTCGAGGATGCGGGAGTTGTTGTCCTTCCCGTACACCGTCGTGACGTTGTCTCGGGTGATCGACCGCCAGTGAATTTCGCCGGTTGTGACCTTCGTCCAGCGTTCGATTCGTGCGAACAGGCCTTCGATACGAGGGCGGTAACGGTGGACGAAATACCCAGGGGCGGTAGCGTCATCTCGGAAGCGCGTGCCGTCGGTGTGCAGAACCGGGACCAGGTCTTCTGCACCGGAGAGGACGTAGACGTCTGATTCCCGGCCGTCCTGGTATTGCGGCAGGCCCTTGTCGGTCTTCCGGGTGATGGCAGGGAGGGACAGACTCCAGCCGAAGCCGAAGGGGCCGTTCCCGGCGCCTGAGTCGTAGGAGAGTGAGAGTTGTGGGCCGAACCCCGAGCGGCCAGGGCTGGTGGCGATGGGCACAGACATCGAGCCGGTACCCGTGACCGGGTTCGCGGCAAACTTCTCGCCCATGCCTCGGACAGCTCCGCCGCCCTTGGGTAGGGAGATAGAGGGGACCGGGGGCTTCTGCTCCCCGTCGCTTCGAGCTTTCGATGTCTCCGCTTGAGGCATGGGTCACCTCATGTCATTTGCGCCGCCAAGCCACGGCGCCTCCGCTTGCGACTTGTCCGCCGAACGTCTGCGC
>JAOUGY010000127.1 GCA_029865445.1 Acidimicrobiia bacterium
GAGCCGTTCACCCACGTCGAGCTGGTGCTGTTCGAGGGACGTAACCTCGACACGATCACGCAGGTGGAGGTGGTGGAGGCCTTCCCGAGGCTCCGTTCCGATCTGGACAAGGTCACGGCCGCGTCCACGATGGTCGAGGCCGCGGACGCCGTAGCCCAAGAGAACGAGTCGTCGATGGCACTCTTCGACCTCCTCCGATCCGGACTCTCGGCGCTGGAAGACGGAGCCGGGGGAGCCGATCTGGTGAGCGCGTTTCTGCTGCAGTTGGCGGGAGTGGTGGGTGTCGCCCCGGCCCTCGAGCATTGTGCGGCATGCGGCCGGCCGGAGTTCCTGACACGGTTCAGTTTTGAGGCAGGTGGCGTCATGTGTGACGACTGCAGGGAGAGCGGCGGCGTCCGTCTCCGCAGCGGACTCGTGGAGTATCTGGCTGCATTGGCTCGGGCCGACCTCGCCTCGCTCCCCGCCACCGACGCTTCGTTCTCGGGCGAGGCGATGGGCGTGGCGAGAAGGTTTGTCGAACACCATCTGGATCGTCGGCTGGCGAGCCTGGCAGCACTGGATTCGTGATGGATCTCAGCCGTCTCGATCGTTCCACTGTTCCGCGCCATGTCGGGTTGATCCTCGACGGCAACGGTCGGTGGGCGAACGCTCGCGGTCTGCCTCGTATTGCGGGACACCAGGCCGGTGAGCTAGCCCTGTTCGACGTGGTGCACGGGGCACTCGAGATCGGCATCGAGTGGCTGAGCGCCTACACGTTCTCGACCGAGAACTGGAACCGGGATCCCGACGAAGTGCAATTCCTCATGTTTTTCAACCGTGATCTGCTGTTGCGCCGCCGTGATGAGTTGCATGACCTCGGGGTGCGGATCCGTTTCGCCGGTGATCTCACCGATCCCAGGATTCCGGACGAGAACAAGGCATACATGCAGGAGAGCGAGGCCCTGACGGCCGCCAACGCGCGTATGCACATGGTGTTCGTGTTCAACTACGGGAGCCGGTGGGAGCTCACCGAGGCGGCGAGACGGGTGGCGGCGGCCGCAGTCGCCGGCGACCTGGACCCGGACGCCCTCGATCAGGCGACGTTTGCGTCGTTCTTCTCGGTGCCGGAGATGCCGGATCTCGATTTGGTGATCCGATCGTCCGGTGAGCACCGGCTCTCGAACTACCTTCTGTGGCAGGCGGCGTACGCCGAATTCTCGTTCCCGGGAATCCTCTGGCCCGACTTCGGCCGGGAGGCACTGTTGGACTCCATCGTCGAGTATCAGCGTCGCGACCGCCGCTTCGGTGGTGCCATCGACCGGCCCACCTGACCCCACCCCCAGAAACCCGCCAACCCAGGGTTGGTTGCGTGGAAATCCACCTCCTCAACCCTGGGTTGGCTGCGTGGATTTCCACGCAACTGGCCCGCGGTTCAACCGCTGATGCCCATCGCCATCACTCCGGCAGCGATCATGAACGCCACCGGCACCACCGTGAGCGTCTTCTTCACTTTCGATGGCACGGGCGCCAGGTTGGGTGCCGTCACCACCGAGAAGGCCCAGGCCTCGAGCCCGATCATCGGCGCATACCACACAGAGGCGACGACCGCCTCGACGGTTGTGAGTCGCGTGTTGTCGAAGGCGACGTCGCGGAGAACAAGTCCCGAAAACACGATCGCCGCCGCGGCCGTGAGCCACCTGAGCCAGCGGGGGCGGGGGCGGCCGAATGCGACCGCCCCCGTGACCACAGCCGGCCACATCACCGCGCCACCCGCACCGAGCAGAGCGAGGCTCAGTGCCGTCAGCCTCCACCAGCCGACTCCGCCGCTCCGCCTGCGAGCCCGGGCAAGCCCGAGCAGCGCTCCAACCACCGTCGAAGCACCGACGATGAACAGGGTGCCCGACCAACTGAACTCCGGGCTCTCGGTGATGTAGCGCATCCACGCTCTCATCACCACACCCCATCCGGCTCCGGCCGCGGCTCCAATGACGATCGAACGAGGCATCAGAATTCCAGCGGCAGACATGCGAGCCTTGCCCCGGCCGCGCCGTCGGGGGCCGTCGGCAGGGCATGGATCACGATGGACCGGGCGGTTCCTTCCTCGATCGCGAATGGCACGATCGCAGTGGCGTGGCCCGTGCCACCACCGGTCACGGTGAAGTCGAGCCACACTTCGGTTTCCGGCGACACGCCTCCGCCCGCGTTGTAGTGACCGAGAGCGGCCGCACCGTTCGCCTCGACGCACGGACCGACGTGGACGTGAGCCCCGAAGGTGGTCCCCGCCTCGGCCGAGATGTCCTTCACATTGATCACGACCACCGTCTGGCCTTCCGTGACCGTGGCCGATGCCACTGCCCACGCACCGTCGGTCGGGTTGGCGTTTCCGTTCAGATCGGTCAACGCCGCCTTCTGGAAGATTCCCGTTCCAGCCAGCGCCGGCATCCCCACTGCGACCACCATGAGTCCTACGAGGAGAACACACACATTCCTGAGTCGCATCTCACACTCCTTCCACGGCTTGCGACATCCGACAGACGACGTCGCACGAAGAGTCGGGTGACAGCCAGATTTCTTTTTTCTGCGCGTCACCCGAAGCCCGCTACGGATACGTCTGTCCGGTGGATGACGCTTGCCTGGTTTGCGGAACAGCTCACCGCAGAGTCCACCCGCACCGCCTGGACGCGGGCGGACGTCGACGCGCTCGTGGGGCGACTGTTCCATTCCGAGGCCACCAATCTGGTCCGGCTGGCGAGGTTCTTCACCGACGACACCGATGCGGCGGAGGACCTCGTGCAGGAGGCATTCATCCGGCTGGCGCGGTCCTTGCACCGCATCGATGACCTCGACCGGGTGACGGCCTACCTGCGGTCCATCGTTCTCAACCTGGCCCGGGATCACAACCGGCGGGGACTGGTCTCGCTCCGTCACCGGATGCGCATGACCTCTGAGACGGTGGCAGGTTCCGACGAGGAGTGGCAGGTCAAGGAGGATCAGCGGGTCGTGATCGAGGCCCTCCGTCGACTGGCCCCCGGTCAGCGCAATTGCCTGGTGTTGCGGTACTACCTGGACCTGTCGAACCCCGAGATCGCTGAGACGCTCGGAGTGTCGATCAACACCGTGAAGACCCAGCTGCAGCGGGGCATGGCGGCGCTGGAACGAGAGCTGGAAGGTCGGGTATGACAACCCTCGAGCAACGTCTGTCCGCCGCCCTCCGGGCGGGTGCGGAGGCCACGACCCCCGCTCCCGATTTGTTCGCTCGGGTTCAGGGTTCGATCTCCGACGATGCTGCGAGGAGAAGACGGGCGGCTCGAGTCTTCGCCGTGGTCGGGCTGATCGCTGGAGCGTTGGTTTCGTTGGGTGCCGGAATGATGGTGAGAGTCGACGGGAGGTATGTGATGCCCTGGTGGGTTCTGGAACTGTTGACGACGATGGTCTTGGTGGGAATGGCGTTGTGGTTGGGCCCGTTCATCAAGAGATTCGGACGCGCCTATGCCGCCGACGTGTTCCGAGCGAACCCTCGAACCGGAAAGTCGTTCATCGTGTTGACCGACATCGTGTACTACCTGATCTTCACGGCCTACATCCTGTTCACGGTCCAGTTCTCACCAGACGATGACTGGGGTTCGATGGTTGGTCCCGAGCAGGTCCAATTCAGCGTGGTCAAGGTGGGTGGGATTCTGCTCATCATCGGCGTGTTACACGGCCTCAACATCGTGCTCATGCCCGTGCTGGGCCGGCTCTTCTCTCTCAACCGCAGGCTCGATGCCCTCAACAGGGATGAGGGTGTCGATGACTGAAGAAAGGGGAGGGCTCGGATGGGAGACGTGGCTCGCTTTCGGAGTGCTGGCTTTGGCGGTTGGGACGGTCGGGTTCGTCGTGGTCGTCGGTGCGGGCGGCGAGCCGACGGCGGTGGTTAGACCGCAGGTGCTCTTCGAACCTCTACCTCCACTCGATGGATTGCGGGTGGTTGCAGGCACCGTGGTTGCCGCGGTCCTCATGGCCCTGGCCGGCAGGCTGATCCGGTCGACCGATTGGTCACAGCCCGGCTCGGAAGTCGACTAGCAATAGGGGGGCGGAGAGAAACCCGGGTGGCCACCGGTACCAGCGCCCCTACACTGCCGCCTTTCCCCCAAAGCCAGGCGACTCATGACCGTTTCTCTCGACACCATCTCGACACTTGCCCAGCACCGCGGGTTCGTCTTCCAGTCTTCCCAGATCTACGGCGGCACCCGATCCGCGTACGACTACGGCCCACTCGGTGTGGAAATGCTCCGCAACGTCAAAGACTCCTGGTGGCGGTCGATGGTCCAGGAACGGGGCGATGTCGTCGGTCTGGACTCGGCGATCATCCAGGCTCGCAAGGTGTGGCAGGCATCAGGGCACGAGTCGGTCTTCACCGATCCGATGGTCGAGTGCACCAACTGCAATGCCCGGCTGCGGGTCGACAAGCTCGAAGATCCCGACCAATGCCCGAACTGCGGCAAACGTGGGACGTTCAGCGAGCCACGTCAGTTCAACCTCATGTTCAAGACCCACACTGGTCCCATCGAGTCCGACGAGAACATGGTGTACCTACGCCCGGAGACCGCCCAGGGCATCTTCATCAACTTCGAGAACGTGCGGCGGTCGGCCCGGCTCAAGCTGCCGTTCGGGATCGCCCAGGTGGGGAAGTCGTTCCGCAACGAGATCACGCCGGGTCAGTTCGTGTTCCGGACCCGGGAGTTCGAGCAGATGGAGATGGAGTTCTTCTGTCACCCGTCGGAGTCGAACCAATGGTTCGAGCACTGGGTGGACGCCCGCCATCGTTGGTACACCGATCTCGGCATGAACCCGGACAACCTGCGCATCCGTCCTCACGACGCCGACGAGCTGAGCCACTACTCGACGGGAACCGTGGACGTCGAATACTTGTTCCCGTGGGGCTGGGATGAGCTGGAGGGTATCGCCAATCGGACCGACTTCGACCTCAAACAACACATCGAGTGGTCGGGGGAGGATCTGAGCTACTTCGATCCGGAGACGAACGACCGGTTCCTTCCGCACGTGATCGAACCCGCCGCCGGTGCCACCCGCACGACGTTTGCGTTCCTCATCGACGGCTACGACGAAGAGACCCTGGCCAGCGGCGACAAACGGACGGTGCTGCGGCTCCATCACCGCCTCGCCCCGTTCAAGCTCGCCGTATTGCCGCTGTCCAAGAAGCCGGAACTCGTCGAACCATGCGAGAAGATCGCAGCAGAGCTCCGCAAACGGTGGATGCTCGAGATGGACGTTACCCAGAACATCGGCAAGCGATATCGCCGTCAGGACGAGATCGGTACGCCGTACTGCATCACGTTCGACTTCGACTCGATCGACGATCACGCCGTCACTGTCCGTGACCGGGATTCGATGGCTCAGGATCGGGTGTCCGTGGATCGGCTGGTCGACTATCTCGCCGACCGACTGGATTGATGCTTTAGAACCCGCTTAGGCGTCGGTGCGTACTGTCCGGCAGGTCTCGAGGAAGGTCGGTATGAAGAAGACAGCTCTGATCATCGCGGCCGTCGTTGTGGCTGCAGTTGCAGCCGCGGCGGTCTGGTGGTTCACATCCACAGACATCGACGACCCGGTCGAGGTGACGGCGCCAACCCTCCCCCCTGACACGACGCCGGAGACCACGGCGCCGGCGACGGCCACCACTCTGGCATCGTCCAATTCCACCGAGGTGCCTGACACGACGGCTGTACCTGATACCACGGTGGCGATCGCGGCCGGGCCTGTCACCTTCGAACTGATGGATGCGTCTCTGGTGACGTTCGAGATCGACGAGGTGCTCAACGGATCGGACAAGCGGGTGGTGGCGACGAACCCCGAAGTGGCGGCCCAAATCCGGGTCGACCCGTCGGATCTGGCTTCCGCCGAGATCGGGACGGTCGTCATCGGCGCTCAGACCTTCGAGACCGACTCGAACAACCGCAACCGCGCCATCCGAGGTCCCATCCTCGACTCGAACGATTTCCCGACGATCCAGTTCGTGCCCACCGCAGTCGAAGGCCTGTCAGGTGCGGCCGCGGTGGGTGACCTCCTCGAGTTCACCATCACCGGCGACCTCACGATTCGGGACATCACCCAGCCCGTCACCTTCACGGTGTCGGCGGCCCTCACCGATGCCGCCACCATCGAAGGCACGGCGGAGGCGACCGTTTCCAGGGACGCCTTCGGTCTGACGATCCCGTCGGTGGCGGCTGTCGCCAGCGTCGAGGATGAGGTGCTTCTGAAGATCGATTTTGTGGCCGGTGCGGTCGGATAGTCCGGATCCACGCCGCGTCGACCCTGCAGCCATACGCCCGGCGTACACTCGCCGGGCGTATGGCATTCTCGGACGACGATCGCGACAAGGTTCGCCAGGCCACGAACATCGTGGATCTGGTTGGTGCTGTGACCACGGTCAAGAAGTCCGGACGGAACGTGATGGCGGTGTGTCCGTTTCACCAGGAGAAGACGCCATCGATGTCAATCGACGTGGCACGGGGTCTCTATTACTGCCACGGCTGTCATGCGCGGGGCGACATCTTCACGTTCGTGCAGGAGTCGCAGGGCCTCACCTTCCCGGAGGCCTTGGAGAGTCTGGCGGCTCGGGCGGGGATCGTCCTCGAGGAGGATCCGCAGGCCAAGAAGCGGCGTGGCCAGCGTCAACGGTTGGTCGAAGCCGTCGGTGATGCAGTCGATTTCTACAACCGGTACCTCATGAGCGCCCCCGACGCCGGGGCCGCCCGCGCCTATCTACGGGGACGCGGTTACGACACCGACACCGTGGCAGATTTCAAGTTGGGGTTCGCCCCGGACCGGGGAGACGCCCTGGTGCGGGAGCTCCGAGCCCGCAACGTCTCGGATTCGACGATGGTGGAAGCCGGTCTGGCTCGCAGAGGGCGCAATGGTCTCTACGACTACTTTCGGGATCGGGTGCTGTTCCCCACCTATGACGTTCGGGGTGAACCGGTGGGGTTCGGGGGTCGGATTCTCGGCGAGGGCCAACCCAAATACCTGAACACACCCGAGACTCCCATCTACAAGAAGTCGCACTTGCTGTATGGACTCGACCGTGCGCGCCGGGACATCCAGAGAATCGGATACGCGGTGGTGGTGGAGGGGTACACAGACGTGATCGGTCTGCACCGGTCCGGGGTGAACGTGGCGGTGGCCACCAACGGCACGGCGCTCGGCGACGACCACTTCGAGTTGCTGCGGCGTTTCTGTGACCGGATCGTCCTTGCCTTCGATGCCGACGCTGCCGGGGGAAGGGCGGCGTTGCGCGGTGACGAACTGGCGGTGCCGGTCGACCTGCGGCTGGATCTGAGGGTGGCGGCGATGCCGGCCGGCGTCGACCCAGCGGAAATGGTGCAGTCGGGTCGAGTCGACGAGTTTCGGACTGCCGTGGATCGCTCGGTGCCGCTCCTGCAGTTCTGGCTGGAGAGGGAACTGGACCTGTTCGATCC
Organism: Acidimicrobiia bacterium; assembly: GCA_029865445.1. Classification (GTDB taxonomy): domain Bacteria; phylum Actinomycetota; class Acidimicrobiia; order Spongiisociales; family ZC4RG35; genus JAOUGY01. The sequence goes on from JAOUGY010000127.1 coordinate 7,458, forward strand.
GCGGGAACCGGAGAGCCGAGCGCGAGCCTTGAAACTGGTGGGTGCCAGGCTGGCGAAGGTCGACGACGACTTGGCTCGCGGTGAATACGCCCGGTTCGTTGCCGACCGGCTTGGTGTTGACATGGACACCGTGGAGCGTGCCATCGGTCGCCGGCCGGCCCGGAGTGGAGGCTGGGCACGAGAGAGCCAGGCGCCTGTGTCGAGGGCCACTCCTCGGGCCCGCGCCGAGGCGGAGTTGCTGCGCACATTGCTGACCGACGCCGGCCTCGTCAGAAGTGCGGAAGTCGACGCGAGCTGGTTTGAGAGCCAGTGGGCGCTCGAGGCGTTCGAAGCGATCGGGAGTCTCGCCGAGGGGGTCGACGACGGTTCGCCGGTGCCGTTGCCCTCCTCCGATCATCCGGCGTCGGACGTGCTGACGCGGCTGGCCATGACCGGGAAACCGGTGTCGCCGATCACCGATGTCAAGGTGGCGCTTAGCAAAGCGACCCTCGATGAGCGGATCGCCGAGCTCGAAGCGGACCTGACGAGGCTGGCTCCAGAGGAGCAAACGTCTTCACCGATCCTTTCGGAGTTGTTACGTTTACAGAAGGAGCGCAGAGCTTTGGAAGGCGGTCGGGCGTGACCACAGAACGACTCATCGAGCAACTGACCAAACGGGGAGCCCAGCGGGGCTTCTTGACCGTGCACGAGGTCCAACACGACATGGTGGAAGCGGACTCCTCGCCGGATGAGTTCGAGCGTGTCGTCGAGGTCCTGCGGTCCAAGGGGATCAGGATCGAAGAGGAACTGGAGGACTTCGACGACAACATCCTCGATGACGAGTCGATCTCGGTGTCCGACCCGGTGAAGATGTGGCTCCACGAGATCGGCAGGTACCGGCTCCTCAACGCTCAACAGGAGGTGGAGCTGGCGATGGCGATCGAGGCCGGCAAGCGAGCCTCCGATCGGCTGGAAAAGGACGAGGATTTCACGCTCGAGACAAAAACACTCTTGGAGCGTCAGATCCGCCACGGCAACCGCGCCCATCGTCGCCTGGTGGAGGCGAACCTTCGCCTGGTGGTGTCGATTGCCCGCAACTACGTCGGTCGGGGTCTCCCTCTGTTGGACCTCATCCAGGAGGGAAATCTAGGGCTGATGCGTGCGGTCGACCGGTTCGATTACCGGCGAGGTTTCAAGTTCTCGACCTACGCCTCGTGGTGGATCCGGCAGGCCATCACCCGCTCGATCGCCGACCAGGCTCGCACGATCAGGGTGCCGATTCATGTGGTCGACATGATCAACAAGCTCACGAGAACTCAGCGGGAACTCGCCCAAGACCTGGGCCGCGAGCCGACGATCGAGGAGATCGCCGCCGACCTCGATCTCGACGCCGACCGGGTGGAGGAACTGCGGGGGATCGCGTTGAACCCCGTGTCGTTGGAGACGCCGGTGGGGGAGGAGGACGATTCGACGTTGGGTGATTTCGTCGAGGACGACACCGCCGAGGTACCCGTGGAGGCCGCTACTTTCCGCCTCTTGCAGGGCTATCTCGCCCACGCCTTGGAGAATCTGAATGAACGGGAGCGGCAAGTGCTGATAATGCGCTTCGGTCTGGAGGACGGACGCGTTCGCACCCTGGAAGAGGTTGGTGATCACTTCAACGTGACGAGAGAACGGATCCGCCAGCTGGAGACGAAAGCGCTAGCCAAACTCCGCCACCCCCAGAACTCCCGAAAGCTCGAAGACTTCTTGCGGGAGTAGACAGTCGCCAGTCGCCGATCCTGGAGCTGTCGCGGATGGCGATGAAGGGAGGTGCTGCCATCGTTCGCGGCACCTGCATCCCGACTCTGACATACACTCCGCTGATCGATCAGGCACTCGTGACCGCAGCGCTCAGGCCCCTTCGTGTGCGCGGGGCGGTTCAGGCTCGGTCGGCGTAGGAGCGGAGGCCCTTCGATCCGGCTTCGAGGCCGCCGGCGGCGCCGGTCCTGACGAGGTCGGTGACCCCACCTGCCTGTTCGAGGAGCTGAGCCAGCGCCGGGTGTTGGCGTGCCTGTAGTGCGAAGCGTTTGATCTGCTCGTATCGTTCCCGGCCGGCCCGTGCCCCGGCGACGTAACCGGCGGCGAGCCCGACCAGCATTCCGGTTCGGAATCTCATCGCGACATTGTGCCACGGGTGGGACGAGCAATGATCTGGCTCGTCCCACCCGTCCTCCCGGCATGTCCACCACTGAGGCAACGCAGGGCTGGAATCTGTGGCCGCCTCGACGTGGACCAGACGGGTCAAGCATGTCGGGGCGGTGGGGGAGGAACCAGAGCCAAAAGACCCGGGTCTCAAGTCGGCCAGGCCGTCTGCCGACGAGTACTAAACTCACTGAGGCGTCGCTTCGACGCGCCTTCCGGGGTAGCTCAATCGGCAGAGCAGCGGACTGTTAATCCGTTGGTTGTGAGTTCAAGTCTCACCCCCGGAGCCCTTCAGAATCGCCCGTGTTTGCGGGCGATTCTTGG
>JAOUGY010000128.1 GCA_029865445.1 Acidimicrobiia bacterium
GATCCCCTCGGGAGCGCTCACGAGATGCGCGACCAGCGAGAACCCACGATGCAGTATCCCGTCGAGGTGGGTATGGCGGGCGCCGAATCCGAGACGGACATCGTCGAGCGCTCCTTCCACCTCGGAAGGAGACATCGCCAGAATCCGATCGATCAGCCGCTCCGCACGCCCCTTACCGTCGTGGTGTGAGTGATCGGCGGGCAGATAGGTCTTGACCACGATTCGACGGGGGTCCGGGACGAGGCGGACGTCCGAACGGGTGGGAACGATGGCCGCCATCAGACAGTGTCTTCGTCGGATCGGGGTTGACACGATGCAGCATCCTGGAGCGCAGCGATACCTGCCAGCGTCGACTCGGCCCCGCAGTTCTCGTTGACTGAGGCCGCCTCGAGGCCGTCGTAGGTGGCTCCTGTGTCCGGGTCGTACAACGCCAGCCCGGCATCGTTGACGCCGAGCAGCCATCGGGCGGAGCGGAGCACACGGGTGCGCCATATCGGGTCGCCGGTCATGCGCCAGGCACGGTGACAGGCGTCGGCCATCGCCCACGCCTCGATCGGCTGCTGGTCGAAGCCGGGCCGTGGCTGCCCGATCGACCATCCGTCGGCGGGCGCGAAGCTGAAGTGTCTGCCGCTCGACTCGGCGTCCACCAACCACTCCAACAGCCGCAGGCCAACATTCGACAGACGCGTGTTTCCCAGCGACTTTCCTGCCGCCATCAACGCATCGGGAATCCGGGCGTTGTCGTAGGTGATCCTGGCCTCGGGCCAGGGAATCGAGCTCGACGCGGCATCCGCGATCACACCCGATGTGCGCGAGAGCAGATCGCGGGCAGCGGGGTGGCCGGGATCTGCAATGAGCATTTCGGCGGCGCCGAGAGCTGCGTAGGCATTGGCGCGCAGATGTTGAGAATCGAAGGTCGTGCACGTAGAGAAGGCATCTGCACCTGCTTGGCGCATCCACTCGGTCGGTGCCGAGCGGGCGGCGGTTCCCAAACCCCACCAGGCCCGGCCCTGGCTGTCATCGCTCCCGACATCGTCGGACCACGCACCGTCGGGTGCACGCCTGTTGTGGAATGCCCCGCCGTTGGTGCGGGCTTCGAGAACGAAGCCCAGATAGGTGGCGGCGAGATCAGCCAGACCTCCGGAGGCCTCGGCCTGTCTGGAAACCACCACGAGCGCACGGGCGTTGTCGTCGGTGCAGTAGCCGTGTTCGACTCGGGGCACGTCGAATCGGGCGTGCTCGAAAAGCCCCGCTCGGGTCGTCAGTCTGCGGAGGTGGTCGAACCGTGGTGCGGGGAGCGGCGGATACGACGGCGCCGACGGGTGTCCGGTCGCCTCGGCCTGATCATCCGGCCACATAGCGGGCCCCCTCACCCGACGGCACACCCGCCGCGTCGGTGGAGCGCCCGGCCAGTCGTGACAGCAGGTTCGAATACCTGCGACCGATCATCGGCCAGAACCAGCTTTCGGCCAGTCGGCGAGCATCCCGTCCCATGCTGGATCGCAGATCCTGGTCGGTGAGCACCGACCTGATGGCACCGCTGAATCCGGCGACGTCACCGTGCGACGCCATCAGCCCTGCGCCGCCTGTGAGGAGTTCGACTGCATGAGGGAACGGTGTCGCTACCACCGGTTTCCCGGCGGCGATGGCCTCGGCCAACACACCGGATGTCACCTGCTCGGTGGAGGAATACGGCAGGAGCACCATGTCTGCTCGACGGACCAGTCGGGCCAGCGCCGGCCCTCCCAGGTACCGGTCGTCGAATTCGACGAGATGATCCAATCCGAGGCCCTGCGCCAGCGAGACAAGGCTCTGGCGATATGTTTCGCCGGCGGCGGCCACCACGTTGGGATGGGTGGCACCGGCGATGAGATAGCGAGGCGCCGGCCGCAGATCCAGCAGCCCGGCAAACGCCCGGATCGCCGTTTCCAGACCCTTGCCGGGCCCGATGAGACCCCATGTGAGAACCAGAGGCCTGCCGCCCGCGACCAGCGACGGCCGGGCGAAGAGAGGGTTCGCACCATGGGGGATGACCTCGATTCGATCCGGATCGACGCCGTACCGACCGGCGAGGCGGGCTGCCGCCGTGTTGCTCATCACGACCAGCTGGTCGGCCCGGTCCGCCAGGTGGCCCATGATCGCCCGTTGACCGGGGGTGGGAGCGTCGAGCACAGTGTGCAACGTCACCGCGACCGGAACGGTGATCGCCTCGACCAGGTCGAGGACTTCCACGCCGTCGGGCCCGGAGAAGATGCCGAATTCGTGCTGAACCGACACAGTGTCGTAGGTGTTGAGGATGCGGGCCGCCCGTCCCAGCGACCGGGAATCTCCTCCGAAATGTCGATGTACCACCCTGCGCCGATCGAGGCGTCCATGGAGTCCGCCGACTTCGACCACCCCGAGGCTCGAACCGCCTCCCCTATCGCCCGAGATGGCTCCGAGCAGCGACTCCGTGTAGGTGGCGAGGCCACACACGGTCGGCGGATACGTGCTCACGAAACCGATGGACACGTTCTCCACGGTTCTCTCCATGGCGTCCTCCTTCGATGAGGCTCGCCTCTGAGAGGGCAAGCGGGGTGACGATCACTCGTCGAGAGGGGCGCACCCGAGTGTCGGGTAGGACCATGCCGCTGCGAAAAGCGAGGGGCGACTGATCGTCGCTACCTCCACCCTACGGCTTCGCCACCGCTACCGGAGCCGTAGACCTCTCAATTGCGCTCGAACGCTGGGCGGATGCCGTTCGACATGCGCCGTGGATCACCCGAGCGTGTTTCGGGAACCGGCGTCACCGGGATCGGACGAGGGGGTGGGCAGCGCGGTAAGGAATGCTGTGATCGGAGTGAGAAAGGATGGCGTGGTCCGCTGATTTGAGGAAAGCACCGGCATCGGTCCCAGCACCTTCGACGTCGGGGATCGAGCCCTGTGGCCGGTGTCATGACCCGGTGAGGGCGGCCGCGATCGCGTCCTGTCCGCGTTCGCCTGCGTGTTGCGCCGCGGTCACTCCGTCCTTGTCGGGGATCGGCGGTCGGCGCCGTTGTCGAGGAGGATGTTCACGATCTCGACGTAATCCGCTGATCCGTCTCCGAGGATCACCGCTTCGAGCAATGCGGTCCAGCCGAGCTGCCGCCTCGACGTGATCTGCTGCTGCGGCGAGCAACAACGGGGTTCGGTGGTTGTGGCCGCGTGCCTCGGTGTCGGCTCCGGCACGGAGAGCGATTGCGACTCCGTCGGCATCGCCACCCGCTGCGATCTCGAGGAGAGCCGCGTCCGGTTGGCCGAACCTCTCGGCGGTCAATGCAGCCGTGAGGTTTCTGCGATGCGCTTCTGGTTGCGGTGTTCGGCGTGTTGCAGCGGCGTCGCCTATCAAGGGCACGAACTGTGCTCGACACACCTAGTTCGTGATGAGGCTTCTTGCCCCTGCGAGATCATCCACCAGTTGCCGGGGGGAGGCTCAGACTCGTGGACGACGCAACCGAGCAATCGGCCGATTACGTCGGTTGGCCAGTACGGGGTCGATGGCGTGTAGGCCGAGTGCTGTCTGGATGGCCGGTGTCGAGGCCATGACGGCTGCCGCCACCGGGGGACCTACGAGGTGCTGGCTCGGGTGCGCAGCCCACCCCGCTGACTGCACGCGCGACGGCGCCCGATGACGACCGTCCACCCCCACCCGGGCGATCGCAGTGGCCGACAGCTCGCACGGCTGTGCCTCGATGGCGGGGTGGGGCCAGTCCCAGACCCTTGACGGTCTGCGTGTCCTCGAGCATGAAGCCAGTGAAGACAAACGCCACGGTCATCGCCGCCGCACGCATCGCCTGTGGGTGGCATCCACCCATATATCGGTCCAAACGTAGCCGCTCTAGAGGCGCCGGTCTGAGGACTAGTTCAATCACGAGTCCAGCAGATGTCACTTTGCGCGGTCGGAATGTCTCTTAGGGTGAGATCGTGGTCGAAGAATCGGAGTCGAACGATGGGTACATACATGGGCGACCTCACGATGTCGGGGGTGGTAACTGAACCCCTCGACATCTGCATGGATCTGAACCGAGGATTCCTGGCGATGCGAACATCCGGCGGGGAAGAGATCGGAGCATGGCATCTCGACACCGTGCAGATCCTCGGTCGTCAGGATGATGGCTTCATGTTCAAGATCAATGGGGTACCCGGACGGGTGCGGACCGACAACGACGGCGCCTTTGCGACCGAGATAGACCTGATTCCGGCTCCACCCCGGCTGAAGCGTCTGATGGCAGAGAACCGGCCGGCATTGAGTCCCGCCGAGTGGTTTGCCTGTGTGATTCGGGTTGTCAGGTCCTGGGGGCTGCGGGCAGTGAGGCTAGGCAGTCTCCTTTGAGGTTGCCTACCCATCCGGCCAAGAAATCCCCCGAAACCGAGCTTCCGCGACGAGAGCGCTGAGTGCGTTTCCGGCGAGCTACATGCGGATCCGCAACGTATAGCACCCACGCTCCCTGATCTCGTCTGCGCGCGACATGAGTTCGACTAGGTCATCGTCGACGCCCAGATAGCAGCAGTAGAGTGCGTCGGCTTCGCCACTCGCCAGGCTCACCACCAATCGTGCAGCGTCTTCCGGAGGGCGCGTGGCCCCACCGTCGATCATCTCGTGGAAGACGGTAGCGATCTGCGGTGCCCGAGTTCCCATGTCGTCGGACTCGAGGATCGAATCCAGCATCGGTGTTTGAACCGCGCCCGGGTCGATCGAGAACACGCTGATCCCGCGATCACGGGCCTCGAGGGCGGTGATCTCACTGAGGCGGATCAGAGCGGCCTTGCTGGCCGAGTAGGCGGAGCTGTAGGTCCGGGGAAAGATGCCGAGACCTGGTCGGGCATGTCGGGGGTCTCGCGTTGGGATTGCCGTCTGAGATAGATCACAACCGCCCACAGCGCGAGGTTGGCGATGACCGCGGCCGGAGAAGCCTCGAACAGGAGAACGGTTGCCAGCGGCAGGGTGTTGAAGATGGCGTGGATGAAGATGTTGAGGAACACGCTCTCGGTTCGCTCGTAGAACCAGGCGTGCAGCATCGCGGCCGCAACGATTCCGATACTGAAGCCGGCGAGGCTGCCGATGATCGCCGCAGGCTCCAGGCCTTGCCCGAGGAAGATGAACACGACCACGGGGAAATGCCATACCGCCCACGGGACGCCCACAGCCCAACCGGTGTCCCAGAAGTCCCTGCCATGCCTGAGTTTCTCGTTCAGGTAGCCTCGCCAACCGATCTCCTCGGTTCCTGATGTGAGCATCTGGAAAACGAAGAAGACGAGGAGGAAGACAGCAACGGTCCCGACGCCGGGAGCATCAGGGATGATGTCGGCAGTGAGCGCGACGATCAAGGCCGCCGGACCGGCAACGAGGAGCAATATCCCGATCACCAGGCCGTAGACGCGTGCACCGACGCCCACCCGACGGATCTTTCTCCACAGTGCTTCCGACGTAGCCGACGGGTCCAGTCGAGTGGCAACGATCCCACCGATCATCGGGCCGTAGACACCGACCAGTGAGAGGAGCGACAGCCACACGACGGTAGTTGATGCTTGGTCTTCGAAGAACAGGCCCCACACCAAGTCGGCGTTGAACAGTTGATCCCCGGCCTCGAGGTTCTGGGCGACCACCCAGGAGAGGATCCAGAAGACCCACGAGAAGCCGAATGCGATCGCCAGGAACACGATGTGCGGGCGTGCCCATAGACCTATGGGTTCGCTCAAATCTGTCCTAGCCACCGTGTCCCTCTCCGTGCCTCGGGTGGCCAGCCTATCAGCGGCAAGAACAGTGCTCGACACCCCCTAGTTCGTGATGAGCGGTTTTGTCGGTCCAGAACCGAATCAGATTCTTCCGGATTGCGTTCGTATGCGGCGCGATCCGAGTTCGCCAGGGCATCCCAAACGGGCGGCGGCCACACCTTCGCGGGCGGCGGCCGAGATGTTGATGCCAAGGCGGCGTGCCTGTTCGACCAGCGTCTCGTCGCGCGTGCAGGTTGTGCGAGTGGTCGGCCCAGACGCGAAGACCGAAATGGGGATCGGCTGGGGCTCCACCGTACGGGAACTACTGGCCGTCTTTCCCGATGCGTCGCTCGGGAGCCACGACTACACCCCAACCTTCTCGCCGAAGTCCCGGATTAGAGGGGGTATTTTCGACTGGCCGCACGCTCGCATCTCCACCGGCGCTCACCCGGTGTCCAATACGCGGTGTGCCGTACGGTGATGGCTCTTGTCATCGTCACGGAAGTCGAGAGCGATGATTAACACGGTGGTGGGTAGCGCCACCACCGACGAAACGAACGCGACCGCCAGGGCCAGGGCGTCAAGAAGCGAAGGCGAAGACCAGCGGCAAGTCCGGTCGGACCACCGTCCGGCACATTGCTGATTGTCACATGGTCGCGGTGTGGCTGCGCTGATCCGCTCGTTCCGTGGGCGTGCCTCATCCGCCGGCGAAGTCCAATCCTCTTTCGAGGTACGGCCCATGGCCCTCCCTGCGGCGATCTCGACCCACTCCGCGAGTGCCTCGCCGACCGGCGCCACCGGGGTGCCAGCGTAAATCGTGAGCAGCTCCGAGACTCCCCTAGCTCGACGACCCTGTCGTCGAGTCGACCTCCTCAGCGCCGGTCGGGTCCAAACCCGACGGATCACCCATGCGCTGACAACACAGGGTTCACTCGGAGGAGCTCACCACTCCTTGAGGAACCACACCTCCGGTGCGAGTTCCCCTGGTTCGATCCCCACCTCGGCGAACAGCGCCACCGCCTGCTTGAGCTCGGCCATGGCCGCCTCCTCCTCCCCCGCCCGGTGGAGATAGTCCGCCAGGTTGTCGTGCAGCGCCGCAATCCGGTGTCGATCCCCTGCTGCAGTCGCCACCTCGAGGGCATGCCTGCCGTGGTTGATGGCGCTGGGAAGGTTGCCCGATGCAGCCAGTGCCAGCGCCAGGTTGTTGAGCACCGCAGCCTGCATCGACGGGCCGGCAGCGTGGTCGAGGGCCTGTTCCAGGTGTGCGATCTTCTCCCCCTCCCCTTCGGACAAGAGCCCGGCCAGGTTGTAGACGTGAGCCAGCACCGCAGCATCGCCCGATGCCTCTGCTCCACCCAGCGCCTCACCGACCAGCTCGATCGCCCGGTCGACATCGCCTCTGTGGTGCTCGACAAACGCCCAGTCGGCCGCCACCGTTGGTCCGAGTTGGGGGTCCGGGGCCAGCTGGGCGTAAGCCTCCTGGAACGACGCCGCCGCCATCTCCCACCGGCGAAGCCTTCGATAGACCTCGCCGATGGCGTGCGCCACGAGTGCCGACTCCCGCCCGGCCTCCGATCCGGTCAAGACCGCCCGCGCCCTCTCGTAGGCGGTCAGCGCTGCCCCGTACTCGCCCGTGAGGGTGCGAAGCGCGCCGATCTCGCGGAGTGTTGCCGCTCGATCCGGGAAGCCGAGAGCGACGGCGTTTTCGTAGTGGCCGATCGCCTCCTCGAATGCGAACACGGCGACGGCCAGCCGCCCCGCCACCACCGAGAGCCGAGCCGCTTCGGCGTCGTTGCCGGCGGCTCCATGGTGGCCGGCCGCCGCTGCCACCATCCTCGGATCGGCATCGGCACCGGGCCGAGCCATCAGGCGCTCCGCTGCCCGTTTGTGCAACAGCCGGCGGCGCACATGGCTGGTCTCCTCGTAGGCGACTTCTCGCAGCTGCTCGTGCACGAACTCGAGGGTCCCGTCTTCGCGCTCCCTGAGCAGCGCACGGCGGATGAGGTCGTCGACCCCGACCAGCACTTCGTCTTCGCTTCGCCCCGACACACTTCGGATCATCTCGACGTCCAGCGCAGGCCCGATGACGGCAGCCGCCGCAACCAGCTGACGACCCAGGGCATCGAGGTCGGACAGCCTGCTCAGCACCAGCCGGCGAACCGCGGCAGGGAGCTCCGTGCGACCCATCCGAGCGGCGTCGAGGTACTCCACAACGAAGAAGGGAAGCCCTCTGGTTCGCTCGAACACCCCGGCCGGGTCGACACCCGCCACTCCGGCGGCCGCCACCAGCTCGGCCACCGCATCGGGATCGAGCCGCTCGAGCCGGATGATCGCTGCGCCGGCGGCCAGGTCCTCCACGAGCACCGACACCGGGTGGTCGATCGGGGTGTCCTCGGGGCGGCGGGTGAGAACGAGCACCACCCCCAGCCGCTCCAGCCTGCGAGCCAGGTAGCCCACCAACTCCAGCGTTGCGCTGTCGAGCCAGTGCAGGTTGTCGACGCACAGCACCGACGGGCTGCCCAGAGCGCCGATCGCCTGCGAAATGGCGTCGAGGAAGCGGACTCGAGCCGCCCCATCGGCCGGATCCACCGGAGCGGGATCGCCCAGTGCCGGCACCAGCCGGGCCACTTCCCGGACGACCGGCGGCGACAGTGCTCCGAGCGCCTGACGTACCCCGGGCACCTCGAGCGCCGCAGCCAGCACCGATTGGATGGGTCCGTAGGCGACCGCCGCCTCGCTTCGATGCGCCTCGGCCACCAGCGCCGTCCTCCCGGCCGACCGAAGCTCGTCCGTCAGTTCCTCGATCATCCGGGTCTTACCGGCGCCGACCTCCCCTTCGACGATGACGAGACCGTGGCCGGCGGCGAGCACCGCCCGGAGGCGCGCCAGGTGCTCCGAGCGGCCCACCAGGGGGTAGCCGCCCGGGGCGGGTGCTTCCACCGGCGTGAGTCGCCGCACCGGGGCCGGGGCCCGGGGCAGGTCTTCTTCGAGGATCGCCTCGTACAGCTCGGTGGTCTCTTCGAGCGGTTCGACTCCAAGCTCCCGGTCGAGGACGGCGACACACGTCCGGTAGGCATCGACCGCTCCCGATCGATCTCCCGACCAGGCGTGGAGCAGCATCATCGTTCGGTGAGCCTTCTCGAGCAGCGGATCGACCGCCAGCCAGCGGCCGGTCGCGTGGATCGCCTCCGGATAGCGGCCCTGAGAGGCGAACGCGGTCGACAGTCGTTCCATGACCAGCGAGATCCGGCGGCGCAGGTGCTCGGCCTCGGCCAGCATCCAGTCGTCGAAGCCGGGACAGCCGCGCAGGGCGAACCCCTCCATGAACTCCCCTCGTACCAGCGCCGCCGCAGAGGAGAGTGAATCGACACAGCGGGGGCACACCTGGTCGGAGCCGTGGTCGTGGGTTTCGGCCGCCCCCTCCAGCAGATGTTCGACGTCGATCGACGAGTCGCCGTCGGGGCGGAACCAGACGCTCGACCGGTCGGCCTCGATCCATCGGTCGCCCAGCCCGGCGCGAAGCGCCGACAGCGTGCGCCGCAGGGTGGCACGGGCCCGTTCCGGGTCGGTGTCCGGCCACAGCAGGTCCGCCAGGTGGTCGCGCGACTGGCCTTGTCCCGAACGAGAGAGGTAGGCGAGCAGGGCCACTGCCTTCTTGGTGTCCACGGAGAGTGCCGTGCCGTCGACGAGCACTTCGACGGGACCGAGCAACTTGAGTTCGAGGCGTGACGGTTCGGCGCCCATGGTGCGAGCCGTAACGATAGGCCTCTCGGCCACCGGCCCGAGTCCCGTAACGATGTCGTATCGATCGCTCGTTGAGATGAGGGCATGTCGATCACGCAACGCGCAACGCTCCCGGAGGCGTCGAGACAGCTCTATCGTGCCGGAGTCGCCGGAATCGCCGGCGGTTGGGCCGGGGGTTCCTGTGGGCTCTGCTGTCGGCCCACGTGATCTTGGTGGCCGGGAGCCCGCTTTCGATGACAACCGGCGATTGGGACAACCCGCTGTTCCCGATTGGCGGTATCGGCGCCACGGTGCTTCCGATCATTCCCGCCATCTCTGTGGCGCAAGGACACAGGCTCCCCGGTTGGCGGCGGTTCGGCCTGTTCACCGAGGCCATCGTGGTCTTCGTCGTCATCCTCCTTCCCGGCGAGAACATGAACTGGTGGAACGAGGCGGCCTGGGAGCTGTCGTGGATGGT